>JBBRZY010000046.1:0-13371 GCA_038252885.1 Anaerolineales bacterium
CCACGCCACGCGCCACCAGAAGTTGAGCCCCAGGCTGACGGTGTTGAGGTCGAACGCCAATATGGCGCTGTGGCTGATGAAGAACAGCGCGCCCGCCAGCAGGCTGCCCGCGATCAAGGCTGGCCCCCAAGCCGGGCCGCGCCGCTCGGCCGTGCCGGCCACCGTCCGCTCGGCGTTGAGCGCGATGGTCAGCCCCAGCCACAGCATCAGGCTGGCGTTGAAGAGGGAGCAGGCGACGATGGCCCAATCGAGGAGGAAGACGCCGGTCATGGCAACGGATTTTGTAACGGATGTAGCAGATGCTCTATGTGATAGCGCAGGCCATCGGTGACAGGCATGTGAGGAAGTATTGGCGCTGCCTTCCCAGCCCGCGCAGGTCACACCTGCCCAAACGCTCTTTGTTTGGGTGATGGCCCACAGGGCTACGGGCTTCGCTATGTCTAGCCGCGGTTTTAGCGCAGCATCCTTTAGGACAACCGCCAGGCGACCGGCTAATAACCAACCAGCTTACCCCTCGCCGTCCCACGCCACCCACTCGCCGCGCTGGTCGAGCACGCGCGCCTGGCCGGCGTCGTCCCAGGCGATGAGGCGGCCGGTCAGCGCAATCAACGCGGCGCGCGTGCGGGCCACTTTCTCATCGGTGGCGCTGGCGGCCAGACCCCAGGCGGCGTAAATCTGCCCGTTGGTGCGGCTGATCGTGCGCTTATCGCGGAAGCCAGAGCGGGCCGCGATCTGCTCGTTGGTCAGCCCCTGCGCCAGCAGCCGCGCCACCGCCGCCTCGCCCGGCTCCAGCAGCGCAAACGGCGACTGCTCGTCCTTGTGGCGCACCGCCTGCACGCGCGCCTCGATGTCCGGGTCAATGAAGCTGCGGCCCGCCAGCGCGTCACGCAGCAGCGGCACGATCATCGGCGGCAGCAAGTAGTTGCTCTTACGCACGTAAGCGTAGTGGCTGAGGATGCCGGCCTGCCGAAAGTCGCGGTAGTAGGCGTCGTCGTCCTGGATCGAGTAGAACACCACCGGGAAGCGCGGGAACTCGCGGCGCAGCGCGGCGGCGGCCTGCACCCCGTTCAGCGTGCCGGCCAATTGCACATCCATCAAGGCCACTTGCGGCAGGGGCGTGCCTTCGGCGGCGCGGGCCAGGCAGTAAGCCAGGGCGTCCTCGCCGCTCGCGCAGGCGTGCTGCACCGTCACCGCGCCGGTGGCCTCCAGGCCCGCGCCCAGCGCCGGCCGCAGATTGGGGTTGTCTTCGACGAGCAACAGTGAAATGGTCACGCCGGCATTGTACTCGCGGAACGCGATGGCTGGGGATGCAAGGACAGGGGACTCGGGGGATGCTGCGCTAGGGACTCGCGGGCGGGTCATCGCACAAGGGGCGGGCAGGGGAACACTTTTTTGTCTAATCTTGTCTCGGGCATTCGCGAGACCTTGGGTGTTGTTCGCCGCCCAAACGGCCTCCCCCGTCAAACGCCCGCGCCAGTGTGCGAGACAAGATTAGACGACCAAGAAAACCAACCCGACGGCTGTGCGCTGACCGCTGAGCATCCGTTACCCGCGCAGCGGTTACAAAATCCCCTGCCACTTGCCCAAATGACTCGCTCCGGTGTAACATAACGCCCGTGAGCAAATCCTCCCCTCCCCCCGCGCCGACGGGCGGCTTCTTAAATGCCTTCGGCGAAGCCCTGCGCCACATCGGCATCGTCATCGCGGTCGGTGTGGCTTTGGCCACCGTCTTCACCGCCTGGACCCCGCCCAGCTTATTACCCAGCGTCGTCGCCCAGCAAATCGCCGACGTGATCGCCACCGCCCAGTTGCAGGGCACGCCCACCGCGCTGCCCGTCGTCGCCCCCACCGACGTGCCGCCCAAGCCCAAGATCGGCATCGTGGCCGGCCACAACGGCCCGCAGAACGACCCTGGCACCGTCTGCCCCAACGGCATTACCGAGAACATGGTCAACCGCGACATCGCTACCCGCGTCAAGGCCGGCCTGGAGGCCAACGGCTTTGCCGTGGACCTGCTCGATGAGTACGACCCGCGCCTGACCGGCTACCAGGCGCTGGCCGTCGTCTCCATCCACAACGACTCGTGCCAATACGTCAACGACACCGCCACCGGCTACAAAGTGGCGGGCGCGCTCGACACCGGCGCGCCCGAAGCGGCCACCCGCCTGGTCACCTGCCTCACCGAGCGCTACGCCGCTGCCACCGGCCTGTCCTTCCACGCCAACACCGTCACGCCCGACATGACCTCCTACCACACCTTCTACGAGGTCAACGCCACCACCCCCATCGCCATCATCGAGACCGGCTTCCTGAATCTCGACTACAAGATCCTCACCGAGCAGCCCGAGCGGGTGGCGCAGGGCGTCATTGACGGCATCCTGTGTTATGTGCTCAATCAGCCCGTCGGCCAGCCCACCCCGACCACCGTTCCTGCGCCGTAACGCCCGCCTCTATGCCGTCTGACTCCCTGGCCCGCGCCCGCCTCAGTGCCGATTGGCTCCAGCGCGGGCGCGTTGCATTAAAGACCGGCCGCCGCAGCGAAGCCCGCCGCGCCTTTCAATCCGCCGTCAGTGCCGACCCCGCCAACGCCGAGGCCTGGCTGCACCTGGCCCGCCTGAGCACCCCGCGCGCCCGCCTGATCTACACCACCCAATCGGCCGAACTCGGCTTCCCGCCGGCCCGTGCCGAGCTGCGCCAGGCCCGGCATTGGTCCACTGGCCCGGTCGTCGCCGCCGCGCCGCACCGCGCGCCGATTCCAATGCCGCTCGTGGCGCTCATGCTCATCCTCCTTGTCTTCGCGTTGGCCCTCGCCGCCTCGGTGCCGCTGGCGGTCAGCCCGGTTGGCCCGCTGTTGGCCTCCGCGCTGGGTGAACAACTCAGCGGCCTAGTGGCGCCAGCGCCGGCCGGCCCGGGCGCGCAGCATGGCCGGGCCATCCTGCCGGCGTCCACCGCCACGCCCTTGCCCACCCGCACGGGGGTGCCGAGTGCGCAGCCCACCGCCACCGCGACGGCTACAGATACGCCGACCGCCACGGCCACCGTCCCGCCCACCGATACGCCGACTGTCGCCGCCACCGACCCACCCGCCGCCCCCGCCGAGCGCTGGATCGAGGTCGACCTGAGCGACCAGCACGTCTGGGCGCACGAGGGCGACGCGGTCGTCAACGAGTTTGTCGTCTCCACCGGCACCTGGGAGCACCCCACCGTGCAGGGCACCTTCTACATCTATGTGAAGTACGCCGCCGCCGATATGTATGGCCCCGGCTACTACCTGCCGGCCGTGCCGTACGTGATGTACTTCTTTGAGGACTACGGGTTGCACGGCACCTATTGGCACAACAACTTCGGCACCCCCATGAGCCACGGTTGCGTCAACTTCCGCACTGAGGACGCGCAGTGGGTGTTCGATTGGGCCAGCGTCGGCACGCGCGTCTGGGTCCACGACTAGCGCGCCCGCGTCGGCCCCGCCCCCGCCCGCGAATAAGGTAGAATTCAACCTATGGATCCCCGTTGTTTTGGTAAAGAGGCCACAATGGCAGCTGAAAAAACTTTGCTCTTGTATTCGCGCACCATCCCGTGCCCCGATTGCAGCCGGGCGCGACAGTTGCTCGAAGAGCACGCCGTCCCGTTTGAAGAGATCATGATTGACCAGGACCCGGCCGCGCGCAAGCTGGTAGAGCAGCTCACTGGCTTCCACGCCGTGCCCACGCTCGTCGTCGCCCGCCCCAACGAGCGCCAGCCGATGACGCCGCCTCGGGCGCTCGAAAGCGGGCGCTCGCCGCGTGGCGTGGATCGCGGCGCCGTCATCACCGAACCCGATATGGTCAGCCTGCGCGCCTGGCTGACCGGCCATGGCTTCATCGGCGCGTAATCAGCGCGTGACCGGCACGTTCTACCTGGGCTGCCCGGTCTGGGCCAACAAAGCCTGGGTCGGCTCGTTCTTTCCCGCCGGCAGCCGCGCGAGCGATTTCCTCGCCCTCTACAGCCAGCGGCTGAACACAGTCGAGGGCAACACCACCTTCTACGCCACCCCCAGCGCCGCCACCGTGGCGCGCTGGCAGGCTGAGGCCGCCCCCGGTTTCAAGTTCTGCCTCAAGTTCCCCCAGGCCATCAGCCACCAGCACCGCCTGCGGGGGGCCGAGGCCGAGACCGCCGAGTTCCTCGAGCGCTTGGCCCAACTTGGCGACCGCTGCGGCCCCAGCTTTCTGCAACTGCCGCCCACCTTCGCCGGCCGCGATTTGCCGGTGCTGCTGACTTACCTCGACGCGCTGCCGCCCAGCGCGGCCGGTTATGCCGTCGAGGTGCGCCACCCCGACTTCTTCGGCGGCGCGGCCGAGGCGGCGCTGGAAGACGCCCTGCGGGCGCGCGGCGTGGCGCGGGTGCTGTTCGACCAGCGCGGGCTGCGCAGCGCCGAGCCAGACGACCCCAGCACGCGCGCGGCCCAAGCCCGTAAGCCGAACGTGCCGGTGCGTTTCAGCCATACCGCGGCGTTCGCGCTGGTGCGCTACATCTCGCACCCCACGCTGGCCGAGAACGCGCCGCTGATGGAGGCCTGGGCCGCGCAAGTAGCCGCCTGGCTCGAAGGCGGCGACGATGTCTTCTTCTTCTGCCACCACAAAGACGACCGCTACGCGCCGGCCTTGGCGCGCGACCTCCACGCCCGCCTGGCGCAGCGCCTCGCCCTGCCGCCGCTGCCCGATTGGGACGTCGCCCAGCCGCCCGAGGCGACACAGCCGAGTCTGTTCTAAGGCCGGCCACAAAAAACGCGGGCGGCTCAGTGTAATAAGCCGCCCGCGTTTTCGTTCCGGTTCGAGTGTCTCTACGCGCCTTGGTGCAGTGGCTCCAGCGCGGCCTTGAAGGCGCGGGCCAGGTCTTCGGCGGCCTGCACCGGGTCGGCCGCCTCGCCCACCGTCTTGACCACCGCCGACCCCACAATGATGCCGTCCGCCAGTTCGCCCACAGTGCGCCCCTGCTCCGGCGTGGTGATGCCAAAGCCCACCGCCAGCGGCACCGTGGCCCCTTGCGCCCGCACCCGCCCAATGAACTCTGCCAGCCCGGTCGCCAGCGAGTCGCGCACGCCGGTGACGCCGGTGAGCGACACCATGTATATGAAACCGCGCGCGCCCGTGGTGATCAGTGGCACGCGGGCCGGCGGCGTGGTCGGCGCCAGAAAGCGGACCAGCGGCAGGTTCCCCGGCGCGGCGGCCAGGGCGGCCTCCAAGTCGGCGGCCTCCTCGGGCGGCAGGTCGGGGATGATGAAGCCGTCCACCCCCACGCGCTCGGCCTCCGCCACCAACTTGGCCAAGCCAAACGACAGCAGCGGGTTGTAATAGCCCATCAGCACCAGCGGGATGGTCACGCCGCGCCGCCGCAGCTCGGCCACGGCCGCCAGCCCCTTGGCGACCGTCATACCCTGCTGCAAGGCGATCTGCATGGCGCGCTGGTTCACCGGGCCGTCGGCCAACGGGTCAGAGAATGGCAGCCCGACTTCGATCAGGTCAGCGCCGCCGCGCGCCAGCGCCTCGATCACGTCAATCGAGACTTCCGGCGTCGGGAAGCCCAGCGGAAAGTAGGGCATGAAGGCGGGCTTGCGGGCAAAGGCCGCGTCGAGGCGCGTGGTCGTCATAGATCACCTTGAGCAATCTGAGTGGCGCGCATTACGCTTGCCCGCCCGCGCCGAGTTCGCGCATCACGGTGTCGAGGTCTTTGTCGCCCCGGCCCGAGAGATTGACTAATAAGATTTGGTCCGGCCGCATAGTCGGCGCGCGCTTAATGGCCTCAGCCATGGCGTGCGACGACTCCAACGCCGGGATGATGCCCTCCGTCTCGCACAGCATCTGAAAGGCATCCAGCGCCTCGCGGTCGGTGGCGGAGGTGTAGAAGGCCCGCTCCTGGTCGCGCAGCAGCGCGTGCTCCGGGCCGATCGCGGCGTAGTCCAGCCCCGCCGAGACCGAGTGCGTCTCCGCGATCTGGCCGTCCGGGTCTTGCAGCACAAACGTGCGCGTGCCGTGGATCACCCCCAGCCGGCCGCGCTCCGGGTCGCCGAAGCGGGCGGCGTGCTTGCCGGTCGCTATGCCCGCGCCGCCGGCCTCCACGCCGATCAGCGCCACGTCCTCGTCGGCGCGGAAGCCGGTGAACAGGCCAATGGCGTTTGAGCCACCGCCGACACAGGCCACGCACGTATCCGGCAGGCGGCCGGTCGCGGCCAGGATCTGTTCGCGTGCTTCCACGCCGATGACGGTCTGGAAGTCGCGCACCATGGTCGGGTAGGGGTGCGGGCCGAGCGCCGAGCCGAGCAGGTAATGCGTGTCGGCCACGTTGGTCACCCAGTCGCGGATGGCCTCGTTGATGGCGTCTTTAAGGGTCTGCGAGCCGGAGCTCACCGGCCGCACCTCCGCCCCTAGCAGCTTCATGCGGAAGACGTTGGGCTGCTGCCGCGCGATGTCCACCGTGCCCATGTAGACCACGCACTCCAGCCCCAGCAGCGCGGCCACGGTGGCCGACGCCACGCCGTGCTGGCCCGCGCCAGTCTCGGCCACGATGCGGTGCTTGCCCATGCGCTTGACCAGCAGCCCCTGGCCCAGCGCGTTATTGATCTTGTGCGCGCCAGTGTGCGCCAGGTCTTCGCGCTTAAGGTAGATCTGCGCGCCGCCCAGCTTAGCCGTCAGCCGCCCGGCGAAGGTCAGCGGCGTGGGGCGGCCCACAAAAGTCGCCAGCAGGTGATCGAGCTCACGCTGGAAGGCGGGGTCGGCGCGCGCTTCGACATACGTGCGCTCTAGCTCGGCCAGGGCCGGCATCAGCGTCTCCGGCACGAACTGCCCGCCGTAGGGTCCGAACTTGTGAGGCAAGAGCGTGGTCGATATAGGTTCAGTCATTTTCATTACCCGCTAACGAGAACAGCATCCTGTTTGAAATACGACGTTCAGTTGGTAGCGCGCCCTGGGCGTTCAATTGACTGCCCTACGTCGCATGAGATGTCGGCTGGGTCACTACACCAACTTTCAACGAGCGGCACATTTCCAGCCCGCGCAGGCGGGCTTCGCTATGTTTAGCCGCGGTTTCAACCGCCGGCTTCGGCGGTTGCTAACTGCTCCCCGGCGGCGCGGGCCGACTGCACAAAAGCCTTGATCTTCGCTTGGTCTTTCTGGCCTGGCGCACTCTCCACGCCCGAGGCCACGTCCACGCCCCACGGCCGCACCGCCTCGATGGCAGCGGCCACGTTGTCTGGCTTCAAGCCGCCCGCCAAAAAGATCGGGTAACGCTTGGCAACCTGCGCCGCCGTGGGCCAATCACCCACCTGGCCGGTGCCGCCGTACGCGCCCGGCGCCGCCGCGTCGAGCAAGAAGGCGGGCCAGCCAGGGCTAAACTGCGCCAGCGCGGCCAGGTCGGCGCTCGCGGCGCTGGCATCGCGCACGGCCTTGAAGGCGCGACCCCACAGCAGCGTCCGGTGCTCGGCCGGCTCGTCGCCGGCTAGTTGCGCCAGGTTCAGCCCGCAGTAGTCGAGCACGCTCGCCACCTCGGCCGGCGGCTGGTTGACGAAGATGCCCACGGTCGTCACGCGCAAGTTGCGGCGGGCCAACTCGGCGCACAGCCGCGCGCAGGCCTCCGGCGTCAGGTAACGCGGGCTGCGGGCATAGAAGTTAAAGCCCAAGTAGTCCGCGCCCGCCTCGATGGCGACCAGCGCATCATCGAGCTGGGTCAGGCCGCAGATTTTGATGTGCATGATTCAACCGTGCTCAACTCGCGCACCTTGCCGGCGATGTCCGGAGCGGTGACCAGCGCCTCGCCCACCAGCACGGCCGCCACGCCCGCCGCCGCCAGCCGCGCCACATCGGCCGCGGTGAAGATGCCGCTCTCGGCCACCACCGGGATGCCGGCCGGCACCAGCGGGCACAAGCGCTCGGTGGTGGTCAGCGAGATGTTAAACGTGCCCAGGTCGCGGTTGTTAATGCCGACCAGTTTCAGGTTGGGCAGCTTCAACACCCGCACCAACTCGGCTTCGGTGTGCACCTCCACCAGCGGCGTCAGGCCCAGGCTCAGCGCCTGCGCGTGCAGGTCGGCCAACACCGCGTCGTCGAGCAGGGCGGCGGCGATCAGCAGCACCGCGTCGGCCCCGGCCGCGCGCGTCTGATACATCTGCGCCGCGTTCAGGATGAAGTCCTTGCGCAGCAGCGGCGGCAGCGGGTCAGCCGCCTGGCGCAGCGCCGTCAGTGTTTCCAGCTTGCCCAAAAAGAACTCGCTATCGGTCAGCACCGAAATGGCCGCCGCGCCGTTGGCCGCATACAGCCGCGCGATTTCTTCCAGGTCCAGGTGCGGGGCCAGCAGCCCGCGCGACGGCGAGGCGCGTTTCAGCTCCGCCACCAGCGCCACGTGCGGGCGCGTGATGGGCGGCAAGAAGGAGCGCGGCGCGGGCGCGGCTTCGGCGGCGCGGCGCAGGGCCGCCTCATCCAGTCCCGCGATCTCCGTGCGCTTGTGGTCGAGAATTTTAGCCAGCATCGGCGGCTTAGCCTGCCACCGGCGCGCTGACGCGGCGGCTGTAATCCAACAGCGCCTCCAGCCGGGCCAGGGCCGCGCCGCTGTCGAGCGCTTGCTTGGCCTCGGCCACCGCGCCCGCCATGTCTCCGCTCTCGGCCGCAATGGCGGCGGCGGCGTTCAGCAGCACGGCACTGCGCTGCGCGGCATTGGCCTTGCCCGTCAGCACCGCGCGCAGCAGCCCGGCGTTGTCGTCGGGCGTGCCGCCCTTCAGGTCGCTCATGCGCGTGCGCTCAAAGCCCAGGTCCAGTGGGTCAAGCTCGAACGTGCGCACCGCGCCGTCCTTGAGGTGGCTCACCCGGTTAGGGCCGCCCGGGTTCAGTTCGTCGGTGCCGCCGTGGCCGTGGATGACAAAGGCCGCCCGCGCGCCCAACTCGCCCAGCACGCGCGCCAGTGGCTCGGTCAAAGCCGCGTCGTACACGCCAACCACCTGCACATTGGCCTGGGCTGGGTTGGTCAGCGGGCCGAGCACGTTGAAGATCGTGCGCTGGCCGATCTCTTTGCGCGGGCCGATGGCGTGCTTCATGGCCGGGTGAAACTTAGGCGCAAACATAAAGCCGATGCCCACCTCAGCAATCGCCGCGCCCACCTGCTCGGGGGTGAGGTCCAGGCTCAGGCCCAGCGCGGCCAGCACATCGGCGCTGCCGCACTGGCTCGAGGCCGACCGGTTGCCGTGCTTGGCGACCGTGCGCCCGGTGCCGGCCACCACAAACGCAGCCGTGGTCGAGATGTTAAAGGTGCCCGTGCCGTCGCCGCCGGTGCCGCAGGTGTCATACACCAGGTCGGTGTGGCTCACCGTCAGCGGCACGCCGTTGGCGCGCATAGCGCGGGCCGAGCCGATGATCTCGTCAATCGTCTCGCCCTTCATGCGCAGGGCGATCAGGTACGCGCCGATCTGGGCCGGCGTCGCCTGCCCGGTCATGATGATGTTCATGGCCGCCTCGGCCTGGGCGGCCTCCAGGTTCTGGCGCTGGACGGCCAGGGCGATGTAGGGTTTAAGCATGGGTGAGCTCCTTGCGCCGGGCCGGGCTAATCGGCCATTTCTAGAAAGTTCTTGAGGATGGTCTTGCCATGCTCGGTCAAGATCGACTCCGGGTGGAACTGCACGCCGAAGGTCGGGTACTTCCGGTGGCGCAGGCCCATCACCTCACCCTCGCTGGTGAAGGCGGTCACCTGCAACTCGGCCGGCAGCGGTTCCTCGACGATCAGCGAGTGGTAGCGCGTGGCCTGAAACGGCGAGGGCACATTGGCGAACAGGTCGGTGCCGTGATGGTGGATGCGGCTGGTCTTGCCGTGCATCAGCCGCGGCGCGCGCACCACCGAGCCGCCGTAGACCGCGCCCAGGCACTGATGCCCCAGGCACACGCCCAGCACCGGGATCTTACCTGTGAAGTGCTTGATGGCCGCGTTGGAGATGCCGCCGTCGTTCGGGTCGCCCGGGCCAGGCGAGATGACCAGGGCGGTCGGGTGCTGCGCTTCGATCTCGGCCAGTGTCACCTGATCGTTGCGATAGACCTTGGGGTCGGCCCCCAACTCGCCGAAGTACTGCACCAGGTTGTAGGTAAACGAGTCGTAGTTGTCAATCACAATGAGCGTCATGGCGGCTATCCTTCGGCAATCTCGACGGCGCGCAGCGTGGCCCGCGCCTTGTTGAGCGTCTCTTCGTATTCGCGCACCGGCACCGAGTCGGCCACGATGCCGGCCCCGGCCTGCACCCGCACAATGCCTCCGTGCCCCACCAGCGTGCGGATGGCCAGACAGGTGTCCATCGCGCCGTCAAAACTGAAGTAGCCGACCGCCCCGGCGTAGGGGCCGCGCGCGCCCGGCTCCAGCTCGCCGATGATCTCCATCGCCCGCACCTTCGGCGCGCCGCTGACCGTGCCGGCCGGGAAGGCGGCCCGCACCAGATCGAAGGCGGTCAGCTCCGGCCACAACTCGCCTTCCACATGCGACACCAGATGCATCACGTGCGAGTAGCGCTCGACCGTGAACGAGTCGGTCACGCGCACCGTGCCGTACTGGCTGACGCGGCCCAGGTCGTTGCGGCCTAAATCGACCAGCATCACATGCTCGGCGCGCTCCTTGGGGTCGGCCAGCAGCTCGGCTTCGTAGGTGTTGTCCTCCGCCGTGTTGGCGCCGCGCGGGCGCGTGCCGGCAATGGGGCGCAGGCTGGCGCGGCGGCCTTCCAGCCGCACGAACATCTCCGGCGACGCGCCCAGCAAATAGAACGGCTCGCCGGCCACATCGCCAAACTCAAAGAAGAACATGTAAGGCGAAGGGTTCAGCCGGCGCAGGGCGCGGTAGATGTCGAAGGGGCGGGCGTGGGTCTGGCGCATCAGCCGCTGCGACAGCACCACCTGAAAGATGTCGCCGGCGGCGATGTGCTCGCGCGCCGTGGCGACGATGGCTTCATACTCGGCCTGGGTCATGTTCGAGGTGGTGGCCGGGATGTGCTCGACGTTGATGGGTGGCTCCACCGGCACCGGCTCGGCCAGGCGCTTCTCCAGCGCATCCAGCCGGCGCTCGGCGGCGGCATTGTCGCCGTCGAAGGCGTGGGCGATCAGGAACAGGCTGCGCCGCGCGTGGTCGAAAGCCACCAGCGTATCGGCCAGCAGGAACAGGCCGTCGGGCAGCGTGTCGTTGGTGGGCAGCGGCGCGAGCTTGGGCTCGAACTGGCGCACGACCTCGTAGCCCAGGTAGCCCACCAGCCCGCCCACGAAGCGCGGCAGGCCCTCGATGTGCGCGGCCTGGTAGCGGCTAAGCTCGGCTTGCAGCGCGTGCAGCGCATCTTGGCCGGGGCCGATGGCGAGTTGCGTCACCCCCTCGGGGCTATGGCGCTCGACCACGCCGTTCTGCAAGCGATACTGCGCGCTCGGCTCAACCCCAATGAACGAGTAGCGGGCGACGCGCTCGCCGCCCTCGACCGACTCGAGCAGGAACGATGGCCCGCGCCCACGCAGTTTAAGGTAGACGCTCGTGGGCGTCTCCAGATCGGCCGACAGCTCGCGGAAGATCGGGGTCGGGGCGGCGGCAACGGTCGGCAAATCAGCAGCAATCATGGCTCTTCTCCTAATGAAACTCAGTTCCAAAGCGGCTGGCGGCGTCGAACATCTCCAGCGGGTGGGCGTACAGCTCGGCCGAGTAGGTCAGCCCGGTGGCGCTGCGCACCATGCGCATGGTCGCGCGCGCTTCGCCCTGCATCCGGCGGATGCCGTGGGCCAGCACATCGCGCACGATCTGCGGCTGGGCCGCGTAGTGCGCGCGTCGCGCCCGCATCGGCTCGAGGAAATTGTTGAGCGCAACGGCCAGCCGTTTTTTCACTTCCACGTCGCCCACCGTGCCGGCCTGGTAGCGCTCTTTCAACTCGGCTACCTCGGCCGTGTTGGGGTTGAAGGCGTCGTGGTAGATGAAGACCGGGTTGCCCTCCACCGTGCCGGGGTCGGTGGCGCGCAGCCGCTTGGGGTCGGTGTACATGCTGCGCACCTTACTCGTCACGGTCTCGGCGTCGTCCGACAGATAGATGGCGTTGCTCAGGCTTTTGCTCATCTTGGCGCTGCCGTCGGTGCCCACCAGCGTCGGCACGTCGCCGATCAGCGCCTCCGGCTCGGGGAACACCGGGCCATACAGCAGGTTGAAGCGCCGCGCGATCTCGCGCGTGATCTCCACATGCGCCAGGTTGTCGCGGCCCACCGGCACCAGGTTGGCGCGCGGCAGCAGGATGTCCACCGCTTGCAGCACCGGGTAGCCCAGCAGGCCAAAGGGCATGCCGTCTAATTGGGCGTCGCGCACCATGTCTTTGAGCGACGGCAGTCGCTCCAGGCGCGGCACGGTCACCAGCATCTCGAACAGCAGGTTCAGTTCATAGGTCTCGGGGATGGCCGACTGCACGAAGATGGTGCTGACCTCCGGGTCAATGCCGGCCGCCAGATAGTCGAGCACCATGTCGTGGATGAAGCCCGGAATGGCGCGGATGGCGTCCGGCTCGGGCCGGGTGGTGAGGGTGTGCAGGTCGGCCACGATGAAGCAGGCGTCGTACTGGCGCTGGAGCTTGACGCGGTTGGCCAGGCTGCCAACGTAGTGGCCCAGGTGCAGCCGGCCGGTGGGGCGGTCGCCCGTGAGCAGGCGCGGACGGTCGGTGGGCGGCGTAAGCGTGGGCCGCGCAGCAGCCGCGGCTGGATCAGTCATGTTGGTCATAGGTACAGCCTCCACGGGGCGGTGGCGCCGATGACCGCCTTCCCGCCTTAAAAATAGAATCCCCACCGTCCATAGGGACGAGAGGGGACTCCCGTGGTGCCACCCAGGTTGAGGTTGGTTGCCGTCGCCCATAGAAACAAAAAAACCTGCCGGTGATTGCGACAGGTTTGGGACGGGCCAGCCTCACTTTTGCGGATACGCTCGGACTAGGTACCGATTAATATCCTCGACCGTGATAACGGTGGTCGTTCCGGCGCGGGCTAGTGGGGGTTAACCGTTCGCCCTGCAACTCAGAGGTCCATTCCGCTTCCGCGCTCAGATCGGGCTTGCACCGCGATGGCCCGACTCTCTAACTGCCGCTCTGAAGCGTACTCGTCCTCGTCAACGTCGTTGTATGCTCAGTTGTGGTCAATGGTATAGCACGGATTAGGCGGCCGAGTCAAGCGGTGGGCGAATCAGGGGTATATTTCAGTCAGCGCTAGGCGCTGGGTCAGGCTAATCCGCGCCATCGTCCGCGCGCCGCGCCGCCGGGGTGATTGACTGACCGGCGCGCTTATCCCTGCCACCATCGGGTTTACGCGCCCCTTAGGGCCGCTGCCGTTTTGGACCAGTCAGAAATTTTTACCAGGGGTGGGTGGGCTTGCC
>JBBRZY010000047.1:0-13238 GCA_038252885.1 Anaerolineales bacterium
ATCCTCACCGTCAGCGCCTGGGACATTGCCCCCGCCTGGTACGCTCAGCTCAAGCCCGGCGGCCGGCTGGTGCTGCCGTGGGAGCTTGTCCCCGGCACGCAGAAGTCGGTCGCGCTGCTAAAGCGGGCTGCGCCCGCCGCCGACGGCCGCTTGTTCGATACCGTGAGCCTGCGCGACTGCGGCTTCATGCGGCTACGCGGCAGCCTGGCCACCCCAGACTTGCACTTCCCGCTCGGGCCAGAGCCTGGCCTCAGCCTGATCGCCCCGCAAACGCCGGCCGCCGCGCCCGAGACGGTGTATGCCTGGCTGTTGGCCGGCGGGCAGCCAACCGCCACCGGGCTGTCAATTTCAGCTGAACAGATTTGGTCGAGCTTGGGGTTGTGGATGGGCTTGAACGCGCCCGAGATGTGCACGCTGCTGGCCGGGCAAGGGCAGGCCGAGCGCCGTCTGCTGCCCTGCCTGCTAGACTTCCCCGGCCAGAACGATCAGCGCACGTGCCTGAGTTCGGGCCTGTTCATGGCGACCGGCTTCTGCCTGCTCAGCCGCGCCGCCCTCGGCCCCGCGCCAGCGCCAGAGGCTGGCCAGGCCGACCCGCACTTTGAGCTTTACCTGTGGTCTTACGGCCCCGACGCCGCCCCGGCCGCCGCCCGTCTGAGGCAGCTGCTAACCGACTGGCTGGCCGCCGGCCAACCCGGCAGCGCCGGCCTGCAACTCAGCGTCTATGATCCCGCCGCGCCGCTGCCGGCGCTCCCGCCCCGCACCGTCGTCGTCGAAAAGCCCGCCACCCGCCTGCTGCTCACCTACGCGCCGCCTGCGCCTAAGGCCGCCGCCTGACCCTCACCCTCCCCCTGGGCCGAACGCCGCCGCATAGCGTTCGGCCACCTGCTTGTCAAAATCCGCCGTGAAGATTTGGAAGCGCGCCATCACCGCCCGCGCCTCCGGCGTCAGGTTCGCCCCGCCGCCGCCCGCGCCGCCCACCGCCGTGTCCACCAGCTTGTAGCCCAGGCCCTGTTCCATCTCTTGCAGCTTCTCCCAGGCGCGGCGGTACGGCACGTGCAGTTGCTCCGCCGCCGCGCTGATAGACCCGGCCGCATCAATCGCTTCTAACAGCCGCACTCGCCAGCCGCTCAGCACCACCACGCCGTCCTGCTCAAGCCATAAATTGATCTTGGGGTCCATCGGCGCTCCTCTACTCAGCGTCGGGCGCGTCGTGCACAAACCGCAGCCGCGCAAAAGACTGGGCCTCGTCGCCCAGCCTAAAGCGTTCCGCCAACCGATATCCTGGCACCCACATCACCTCGTCGCCGCAGGCCACCAGCGGCCAGCGCTCGCGCACCCGCGCCGGCAGCTTAACGTTGCTCATAAAGTCCGTCAGCTTCACGTGCTGGCCGCCCATGCCCAACGGCTGAAAGCGCTCCCCCCGCCGCCGCGCCCGCACGACCAGCGGGGCCGTCAACGCCTCGGCCGGCACCACGGCCTCCCACGCCTCAGTCGCGTCCGGCCGGGTCGCCACCACCTCGACCACCAGCCGCCAACCCGCCGGCAAGTTGCCCGCCTTGTCCAACAGCAGCGGATACTTTGAGACGTCGCGCTCGCCCCGGTAGAGCACCAACTGATTTTGCTCCACCGCCAGCCGCAGCCCCCGCGCAATTTCGCAGTTGCGCCCAGGCGCGGCCTCCAGCGCAAAGTTGGTGGCGGCCTCCAGCGGGTCAAATTCCAGGTCACGGGCGTCGCCCAACACCAGCGTAGCCCCGCGCCGCAGCAGCGCCCGCAGTCTCAGCCGGCCCACCCCCCGGCACGCCTCGCGCGCCAACACCACCTGGCCCGGTCGCTGCGCCTCAGCCGGCGCAAAAGTCTGCCAGGCCCGATCTACATAGCGCTCGGCCAGTTCGTACTCGCCCGCCAGCACCTCGGCTGTGCGGGCCAGCGTGGCCCGCAGGTTGGGGTTTTCCTGCTCCAAGACGGGCAAAACCACCCGCCGCAGCCGGTTGCGCGTGTAGGTCAGGTCGGCGTTGCTGGGGTCGTAGCGTGGTTGCAGCCCGTGCTCGGCGCAGTATTGCTCCACCGCTTGGCGGGTAGTCGCCAGCAGCGGGCGGATGAGAGTCAGTGGCGAGGCGTGTGTATCGCGCCCTTCCGCCGTCACCCCCTCCCCAGGTACCATGCCTCCCAGCCCAGAGCGCGGCCGCATCCCGCGCAGCCCGGCCAGCCCGCTGCCGCGCAGAAAGTGCATCAGCACCGTTTCGGCCTGGTCGTCGGCGGTGTGCGCCACGGCCACGTAGTCGGCCCCGGCCCGCCGCGCGGCCCGCGCCAGAAAGGCATAGCGCAGTTGGCGCGCCGCCGTCTCGACCGACAGCTTGTTTTGGGCGGCAAAGGTGGCCGTATCGGCGCGGTCAGTGAAGCAGGGCCGGCCGCGCGCTTCGGCCTCAGCCCGCACAAAAGCGGCTTCGTCAGCCGACTCGGGGCGCAGGCCGTGGTCAAAGTGCCCCACCGCCAGCGGAAAGCCAAAGGCCGTCGCCAGCGCGTGCAGCTGGTCGAGCAGGCACAGGCTGTCTGGCCCGCCAGAGACGCCCACCAACACCGCCCGGCCGGGGGCCAGCAGATCATGCTTAAGGCAGTAGTCCCACAGAGTGTCAGGGCGGCTCATGGTGGCTCGGTAGCGCGGATTATAGCATTATGGCCTATTAATTCGGCCCAAATACCCATTCTGGCGGGTAAGGTATAATTCAGTGCCAATAGAAGTGGAGGAACGGCTTTGGCCTTTAACCCCCTGATAAATAACCCAATTACCAAATGGTTCTTGGGTCTGTTCTCGCTGGACATCGGCATTAACCTGGGCACCGCTAACACCCTGGTCAATGTCCGCAATAAGGGCATCGTTATTAACGAGCCTTCTTGGGTCGCGATCGACAAGAAAACCAAGCGGCCCATCGCCATTGGCGCCGAGGCCAAAGAAATCGCCGGCCGCACCCCGGCCAACATCACTGCCATCCGCCCGCTGCGCGACGGCGTGATCTCAGAGTTCGAGATCACCGAAGCCATGCTGGAATACTTCATCGCCAAGGCGCACGAGCACAGCTTCGTGCCGATCCCCAGCCCGCGCGTGGTGGTCGGCGTGCCCTCCGGCGTCACCGAGGTCGAGAAGCGCGCCGTATATGACGCCACCATCGCGGCCGGCGCGCGCGAGGCCTTTCTAATCGAAGAGCCCATGGCCGCCGCCCTGGGCGCGGGCCTGCCGGTCGGCGAGCCGCTCGGCTCCATGATCATCGACATCGGCGGTGGCACCACCGAGGTGGCCGTCTTCTCGATGGGCGGCATCGTGCTCTCACGCTCGCTGCGCGTGGCCGGCGACGAGATGGATCAAGACATCATCCAGTACGCCCGCAACAAATACAACCTGCTCATCGGCGAGCGCATGGCCGAGAAAGTCAAGGTCGCCATCGGCTCGGCCCACCCGCTGTGGGAAGAAAAGACCTTCACCCTGCGCGGCCGCAACCTCGTCTCGGGCCTGCCCGAGGCGGTCGAAGTCTCGTCCATCGAAGTGCGCGAGGCGCTGTCGGGCTCGGTCAACACCATCGTGGCCGCCATCAAAGACGCCATTGACGAAACCCCGCCCGAAATCATCGCCGACTTGATGGAGAGCGGTGTGTGCATGGCCGGCGGCGGCGCGCTGCTGCAAGGCCTGTGCGAGCGCCTGCAAGAAGAACTGAAAATCCGCGTGTGGGTGGCAGAAGACCCCATGACCTGCGTGGCGCGCGGCGCCGGCCGGGTGCTCGAAGACTACGACAACCTGCGCAAGCTCCTGGTCGGGCTAGAACGAGGCAGTACCGCTCGGTAGGCCATGAGCCGGCTGCAAACCCGCACCCTCATCGTTGGAGTCCTGCTGCTCGCCAGCCTGAGCCTGCTGGTGCTCAACCAAACTGGCCAGTTGGCGGGCCTCAAAACCGTGCTATTGGTTCCGCTGACCGCGCTCCAGCGCAGCCTGGCCGGGGCCAGCGCCGGGTTGGGCCGCGTGTTCACCCCTGGCGGCGACACCGCCGCGCTGCAAGCCCGCCTCGACGCGCTGGAGGCCGAGAACATCCAACTCCGCGCTGAGAACATCCAACTGCGCGAAGACTCGGCCGACCTGGAACTGCTCACCGGCCTGCTCGACTACGAGCGCTCCAAGCCCGACAACCGCTACGCCGCCGCCAACGTCATCGGGCGCGACAGCTCCCCCTTCCTCGGCTACATCATGATTGACCTCGGCTCCGACGCCGGCCTGACGCGCGACATGCCCGTCGTCACCGGGCAGGGGCTGGTCGGAACGATTGTGCAGACCACCTGCTGCGCCTCGGTGGTGCGGCTGGTCACCGACGCCGACTCGGCCGTCACCGCCCGGCTGCAAACCTCGCGCGATGAAGGCATTGCGCTGGGCAGCTTCAGTGGCGGCCTGGAATTGCAGTACCTCTCACAGCAGGCCACCGTCGCCCCGGGCGACATCGTGCTCACCTCCGGCCTGGGCGGCCAGTATCCCGAAGGCCTGGTGCTCGGCACGGTCAGCGCCGTGCAGCGCCAAGACTACGAAGTGCTCCAGAAGGCCATCCTGTCGCCGGCCGTCGACTTCAACCGGCTCGAGATCGTGCTGATCATCACCGACTTCAAGCCGGTCGATCTCTCGCCCCTGCTCACGGCGCCATGAGCACCTATCTGCTCGGCCTGCCGCTATTGGCGGTCGCGGCCGTGCTGCAGGCCAGCGTGCTGTCACGCCTGCACCTAGTCGGCGGCACGGCCGACCTGGTGCTGCTGCTGGCCCTCAGTTGGACCTTGATCGGAGAGTGGCAGGGCGGCCCGGTGTGGGGTTTCATCGGCGGGCTGTGCCTCGACGTGCTCTCGGGCGGCCCGCTCGGCGCGAACGCCCTCAGCCTGGTCGTGGTGGCCTACCTGGCCGGCCTGACCGAGGGCCGCTTCTACCGCAGCCACTTTCTGCTGCCGCTGGCCACGGTGCTGCTCGGCACCCTCTTGTACCATTTGCTCTACCTGTCGCTGCTGGCGGCCACCGGCCACACGGTAGCGTGGCTCGCCAGCCTGAGCCAGGTGACCCTGCCCGCGGTATTGTTGAACACGGTGTTGATGCTGCCGCTTTACCATCTCTTGCGCTGGGTGCATCATGTGCTGCACCCGGCCCCGGTGACAATTTAACGGTGACGAATTAGATGAAGACTTCTACCCCCACGCCCCTCTGGCGTACGAGCTTCTTTTACATCTTCCTGGTGGTGGCCGCCTGCGGCCTGGTGCTGCGCTTGTTCTGGCTGACCGTGATCGAAGAGCCGGTCTTCACCGCCGACGCGCTCGAAAACCGCGTCTCGCGCGTGAGCGACCCGGCCCCGCGCGGCATCATCTACGATAGCCGGGGCGTGCCCTTGGTGCTCAACGTGCCGGCCTTCAACGTCATCATCATCCCGGCCAACCTGCCCAGCAACGCGGCCCAGGTCGAGCGCATCTACCAGCGCCTGGCCGACCTGCTCGACATGCCGCTGACGGTGGCCGGCTCGACGCCGCAGTCGCCCTGCACCCCCGGCCGCGGTGTGCAAGACCTGGCCGAAGAGGCCGCCGGCTTCCGGCCATTTGACCCCGTGAAGATCGGCTGCGACGTGCCCAAAGAGATCGCCCTGATCATCCGCGAGGAGCAAGACCAACTCCCCGGCGTGGATGTGATCGTCGAGCCGCTGCGCCAGTATCCAACGGGCGAGCTAACCACCGGCGTGGTCGGCTACATGGCCTCCATCCCCGCCCCGCAAGACGCGCCGCTGACCTACGCCTACCTGACCGGGCGCGGTTTCGTGCCCGGCCGTGACCGCTACGGCGTCGCGGGCATCGAAGCCTCCATGCAGGACATTCTCGGTGGCCAGAACGGCAGCTCGCTGGTCGAAAAGGACGTCAGCGGCCAGGTGTTGCGCGTGCTGGGCGTGGAAACCGCCACCGTGCCGGGCAACAACGTGCAGTTGACCATTGACGTGCGCCTGCAAAACGCCGTCTATGCCGCCGTCAGCCACCGCATTGACTACGTCAACGCCTTCAACAACAACCAGGAACGGCTCAAGGCCTTCACCGGCGTCGCCATTGTGATGAACCCTAACACCGGCCAAGTCTTAGCGATGGTCTCCTGGCCCACCTACGACAACAACCGCTTTGCGCGCGTGTTCGACAACGCCTATTACGAGCAACTGGCCGGCGACCCCAATCTGGACGTGCCGGCCGACCCCTATCACCCGCTGCTTAACCACGCCGTCAACGTGCTCTACCCGCCCGGCTCGGTCTTCAAAATCGTCACCGCCGTCGGCGCGCTCGAAGAGGACGTGATCGACCCCGACCGCATCATCAACGACCCCGGCAAGATCACCATCCGCAACCGCTACTTCCCGGCCGACCTGGGCCGCGCCCAAGACTTCGTCTGCTGGAAGCGCGACGGCCACGGCCCGGTCGACTTCATCACCGGCATCGCGCAAAGCTGCAACGTCTACTTCTATAAGATCGGCGGCGGCTTCCCCGACGACAACCTTGACGGCCTGGGCATCGAACTGCTGGGTAAGTGGATGAACCTGTTTGGCTTCGGCCAGCCCACCAACGTGGAGCTGCCCGGCGAACTGGAAGGCTACATCCCCACCCGCGACCGCAAGCGCATCACTTGGGGCGAAAGCTGGTCCACCGGCGACACCTACAACGCCGTCATCGGCCAGGGCTACGTCAGCGTCACGCCGCTGCAAATGCTCAATGCTTACAACGTCATCATCAACGGCGGCTGGCTGTATCAGCCGCGCATCATCGACAAGATTCTCGACGGCGAGGGCAACGTCATCTCGCAGACCGTGCCGACCCTGCTGAACCCCGAGCGCCTGCCGATCGCCCAGCGCACGCTCGACTATGTGCGGGCCGGCATGCGCAAGGCCGTGGTCGACGGCACGCTCTCCGGCGACTTGAATGTCTACGGTCAGGTGGGCACGCCCAAACTCGATGTGCCGGCCGACCTGCACGTGGCCGGCAAGACCGGCACGGCCGAGTACTGCGACGACTTCGCCTACCCGCGCGGCTGGTGCATCCCCGGCGCGTTCCCAACCCATGCCTGGACCGCGCTGTACGCGCCCTATGAAGACCCCGAAGTGTCGGTTATCGTCTTCGTCTACCACGGCGGCGAAGGCTCGCTGATGGCCGCCCCCATCGCCGGCGAAATCCTGCGCGCCTACTTTGAGCTCAAGGCGCAAGACGCGGCCAGCCCCGGCGGCAACTAGCCCGCCCCGCCGCCCTCGCCCATGACCCGTCGCCCGAAGCGGCTTGCCGCCCCGCTTACCCCTTCGGCGCGACTGCCCGCCCTGCTGGCCGCGGCCGGCGGCGCGCTCGTCGGCCTGGCCGTCTCGCGCCTGCTGTTCGACTCGCTCCCCTGGCGCTTTGAGGCGCTGGGCCACCTCCCCGGCGCGCTCGCGCTGGCGGCCGTCGGCGCACTGGCGGCGTTCGCACTGGTCACGTTCAAACCCGCCGCCGCTAACCCGGCCGCCTGGGCGCCCCTGAGCCTGCTGCTCATCATCCTCTTCGCCCCCACCGTCAACCCCCTGCGCGACGCCACGCTGCTGATGGGCGCCCTCGCCCTCACCGCCTTGTTGCTCACGCAGTCGCGGCCCGCCGCCAGCCGCCTTCTCCCCCTTTTTCTCTTTCTATTTCTCTTTTCTCTGTATTTGGCCTGCCTTGCTCCCGCCGTCGGCGAGGCCGATACATTTGAGTTCCAGGTCGGCATCGCCCGCCTCGGCATCGCGCACGGCTCCGGCTATCCGCTGCTAATGCTGGTGGGCAAGCTGTTCACGCTGCTGCCGGTGGGCGGCACACTCGCCTGGCGCGCCAACCTCACCAGCGCCTTCTTTGGCGCGCTGGCCGGCGTGGGCGTCGAGCGGTTGGTGCGGGCGCTGCGGCCATCCGCCGTCGTGCCAGCGCTGCTGGCCGGGCTGGCGTTTGGCGTGGCGCCCACGCTCTGGTCGCGCGCCGTCGAGGTCGAGGCCTACACCCTCAACGCGGCGCTGGTGGCGGGCCTGTTGCTGCTCTGCCTGCGCCTCATTGCCCGCCCGCCCGCCGCGCGCCGCGTGCCCAACGTCACCGCCCTGCTGTTCGGCCTCAGCCTCACCAACCACCTGACCACCCTGCTCCTCGCGCCCGTTGTGGCCGTCAGCCTCGGCCGTTGGCTGTGGCCGGCCCTGCGTGCGCTGCCCACGCCGCGCGCCCGCCTCCTGGCCGCCGCGACTACGACTCTCCGCCTAGTGGGCCTGGTGCTGCTCGGCCTGACGGTCTACCTCTACCTGCCGCTGCGCTGGCCGGCCGTCAACCACGGCGAGATGCTGAGCCTGGCGCAGTTCATTAACATCCTCACCGGCAACGAAGCGCGCGGCGCGTTCCAGTGGGCGCTGCCCTTCCGCGACGCCGGCCGCTACGCCATCGTGGCCGGCAAGATCGTGGGCGAGTACGGCTGGGCCGGGCTGTCGCTCGGCGCGCTGGGCCTGACAGCCCTCATCAGCGCGGCCGTGCGCCAGCGCCGCTTGCTCGCGCCACCGTTGCTGCTGGTGCTGGCCTACCTGCCCTATCTCTACTTCGCGCTGGCCTTCAACGTCCCCGACCCCGACTTCAGCGCCTTCTTCATTCCATTGCACTTAATCCTGGCGGTGCTGCTGGGCGTCGGTCTGCAAACGCTGCTTGACGCGCTCGCCGCCGCGCCCCGCCGCGCCCCCGCCTGGCAGCGCGCCGCCCCTCTGGCCGCTGGCCTGCTGCTCTCGGCCGCCGCGCTGCTGCCGCTGGCGAGCCTGTGGCGCAACCTGCCGCTCGTCACGCAGGCCGGCGATTGGGCCAGTCAGCGCTACGGCGAACTGATGCTGCGCCAGCCGCTTGCGCCCAACGCCGCCATCCTGGCCGACTCGCAGAAGATCGCGCCGCTTTACTATTTGCAGGTGGCCGAAGGCGTCCGGCCCGACCTCGACATCCTGGTGCTGCCAGACGAGGCCGCCTACCGCGCCGTGCTCGACGAGCGCCTGGCCGCCGGTCAGACCGTCTACCTCGGCCGCTACCTGCCCGGCCTAGGCGCGGGCTACAGCTTGCGCTCCGTCGGCCCGCTGGCCGATGTAGCGCCACAGCCCTTCGCCACCACCGACCTCGCCCTCACACCCACACTGGCGCAGCCCGTCGCCGCGGATATCACGCTGCTCGGCTTCGCGCCCGAGACCGGCCCAACGCTGGCCGCCGCCGCGCCCGCCGCCTTGAACTTCACGCTCGTCTGGCAGGCCACCGCCCCGCCCGCCGAAAACCTGCTCGTCACCCTGCGCCTGGTGGACACGGCCGGCAACGTGGCCTGGCAGAGCGCCGGCAGCGTGCCGGTCAGCGGTCTGTACCCCACCAACGCCTGGCGGCCCGGCGAGATCATCACCGACTTCTACAGCGTGCCCATCAAGGCCACGTTTACCCCCGGCGACTACCAACTTCAAGTCGGCCTGTTCCCACCCTTCGCCACCGCCGCCGAGGGCTGGGCCACCGTCACCACCGTCACGGTGCGCCCACCCGCCGCTCAGCCGGTCCCGAGCCGCCAATTGCGCGCCCGCCTCGGCGACGCCTGGCTGCTCGGCTACGACCTGCCGGCCAGCGCCGCCCCCGGTGCGCGCGTGCCGGTCACGCTCTACTGGTGGCACGCCGCCGCCACCACCTCGGTGACGGCGCTGGGCGAGACCCGCTCCCTCGCTGCCTGGCCGCTGGGCGCGCTGGTGCCGCAAACCTACGTCCTCACCGCGCCCGCCGACGGCGACTCTTGGACCATTCCCCTCAGCCCCTCATCATCCACCATGTGCGGCTGGCTGCGCCCGGCCACGGCTGAGGGTTGCGCGCTGCCGCCCGTGCGCCTCGCCGGCGAGGCCGCCGCCGAGGGCGCGTACAACTTCGCCGACCGGCTGCTGCTGCGCGCCGCGGCCCTCGCCACCCCCAGCGCCGCGCCCGGCGGCCAGGTGGCCGTCACGCTCACCTGGCAAGGGCTGCAAACCATGAGCGAGGACTACACCGTCTTCGTCCATCTGCTCGGGCCGGATGGCCTGGTGCACGGGCAGGCCGACGCCTGGCCCGTGTCTGGCACGCGCGCCACCAGCGGCTGGCAGCCCGGCGAGATCATCAACGACCCATACACCATCCTCGTGCCTGCCGACGCGCCGCCCGGCGAATATCAAATTGAGATCGGGCTCTACCTGCTCGCCACCAACGAGCGCCTGCCGGTGCTCAACGCCGACAGCGCGCCCGTGGCCGACCGCGTGTTGGTCGCGGGCCTCACCCTTCGCCCGTAGCCTGACGGCAGCGGGAATTTTCACCCAGGGCGCGGCGGCCCCGCCCCGCAGTGCCGTTTTGGGCGGGGCCCGGTGCCACTAACCAAACAGAAAATTCGTTAGAACTGCTAAATTCCCGTACCCGCGTCTCCCAAGTCTCCTGCTTCTGCTACCCGGTCTATCCCCCACATTTAGCCATCGCCGCTCGCCCAGCGCCACGCATGGCGCTTTCATGCTATAATCCTGCTTCATCGGAGCCTTGTCCATGCCCGACCCAATCACAATCAAAGGCATACGTGAGGGCTTGTTGGTCACGGTCAGCGACGCCGAAACTTGGCCCGCCACCGCCCACGGCCTCCTCACCCAAATTGACCAGGCCACCGATTTCTTTAAGGGGGCCCGCGTAGCCCTGGCCATTGGCAGCCGCGCACTCTCGGCCGCCGAACTGGGCCGCTTGCGCGATGACCTGTCGGAGCGCAACGTCGGCCTGTGGGCGGTGCTGAGCGACTCGCAAGTCACCGTTAAGGCCGCCCAGGCGCTGGGCCTGAACGTCGCCCTGCCCTCCAGCGCGCCGCCGCGCCGCGAACAACCCGAGGTCGAGGCCGACCCCGAGGTGGCGCGCCAAGAGGCAGTCTACGTCCGCCGCACGCTGCGCTCGGGCCAGAGCCTCAGCCACCCCGGCCACATCATCGTCGTCGGCGATGTAAACGCCGGCGCTGAAATTGTGGCCGAGGGCGATATAGTCGTCTGGGGGCATTTGCGCGGCACGGTCCACGCCGGCGCGGGCGGCGACACCGAGGCCATCGTTTGCGCGCTCGATCTGTCGCCCACGCAATTGCGCATCGCCAACTCCATCGCCATTTCACCGCCGCGCAAAGGCGAGCCCAAGCCCGAGTTGGCGCGCATCAAAGATGGTCACATCACCGCCGAGCGCTGGAGCGCCAAAGGCAAGTAGCAGCCGGCGTCGGCGGCACTGGAACCGGAGATCACACGATGACGGGAAAAGTCGTTACCATCACGTCCGGCAAGGGCGGCGTGGGCAAGACCACCACCACCGCCAACATCGCGGTGGCTCTGGCCGCGTTGGGCGGCCGCGTCGTGTGCATCGACGGCGACATCGGCCTGCGCAACCTCGACGTCGTCATGGGGCTGGAAAACCGCATCGTCTACGACATTGTGGATGTGGTCGAGGGCCGCGCGCGCCTGCGCCAGGCCATGATCAAAGATAAGCGCCTGCCCGAGCTCAACCTCATCCCGGCCGCCCAAACGCGCGACAAATCTGCCGTCAGTCCGGCCGACATGATCAAGATCTGCAACGAGCTGCGGCCCGACTTCGATTGGATTTTGATCGACTCGCCGGCCGGCATCGAGCGCGGCTTTCGCAACTCCATCGCCGCCGCCGACCTGATCCTGATCGTCACCAACCCGGAGGTCTCGGCCGTGCGCGACGCCGACCGCGTCATCGGCCTGATCGAGGCCGAAGAAAAGGGCCCCGGCCAACTCATCATCAATCGGGTGAAGCCCGATATGGTCAAGCGCGGCGACATGCTCAGCACCGAAGACGTGCTCGACATCCTGGCCGTCCCGCTGCTGGGCGTCATCCCCGACGACGAGGGCATTCTGGTCTCGACCAACCGCGGGTCGCCGGCCGCCATGGATGACAAGAGCCGCGCGGGCCAGGCCTTCCGCGATATTGCCCGACGCTTGCGCGGCGAAGACGTGCCGTTCATGTCACTCGAAGACAACCGCGGCTTCCTGCACAAACTCGCCGCGCGCTTCGGGCGCAACGGAGGCTAAGATGATGAACTTCTTAGATCGCCTGTTTGGCCGTCGTGAACCCGCCAGCGCCCAAACCGCCAAGGAACGCCTGCAGCTCGTGCTGATCCACGACCGCACCGACATCTCGCCGGCCGTGCTGGAACAGCTTAAAGACGAAATCATCGCCGTCATCTCCAAGCATGTCGACATCAACCGGGCCGGCGTCGAGATCAACCTGTCGCAAAGCCAGCGCGAAAACAAGCTCATTGCCAACATTCCGCTGGTCATGGGGCCGGGCGGCAGCAAGAAGCGCCGGCGCGACAACCGCTAGTGGTATGATTGCCCCCTCGCCGGATGTTGGGCGAAAGCCTGCCTCCGGCTTTTTTTTTGACCCGACTCTATTGGTGGACTGATGGATCAAGGTAAAATCTGGCGTCACTTCGACTTTGCGCTGCTCGGCGCGGTCGCCATTCTCATCATCTTCGGCACCGCCATGATCCGCTCAACCTTGCTGCCTTCCCCCGACGGCGGCGCGTTCGAGATGAGCCGGCAGCTCATCTATGTGCTGGCCGGCGTCCCCATCGTCTTCGTCATCGGCGCGATCGACTACCGGCTGTGGTCGGCCATGTCGGGCGGCATCTACCTGCTGCTCATCGGCCTGCTGCTGCTGGTCGAGCTGTTGGCCGTGGCCTCCTTCGGGGCCGCCCGCTGGCTCGACTTGGGCATCGTGCAATTCCAGCCGTCTGAGCTGGGCAAATTCCTGATCGTGCTCACCCTCGGCACCACCGTCGCCTCCCAGAGCGAGCAGGTGGGCCGGCTGGGCTTCATCTTGCGCTCGCTGGTCCACATCGGCGTGCCGGTCGGGCTGATCTTCATCCAGCCCGACCTGAGCACCTCGATCATCTACGTCGTCATCTGGTTCGCCATCATGTGGGCGGCCGGCATCCGCTTTACCCACCTGGCGCTGCTCGGCGGCGCGGCGGCCGCCGCCATCCCCCTGGCCTTCATCGTCATCCTCGACACGCCCGGCCTCAAGTACATGGCCGACCGCCTCATCCACTTCATCATCCCCGATGAGGCCTCGGCCAGCTATCAAGACGCCGCCTACAACATTCGCCAGGCCCTCATCAGCATCGGCTCGGGCGGGCTGTTTGGGCAGGGCTACGGCCA
>JBBRZY010000048.1:0-13212 GCA_038252885.1 Anaerolineales bacterium
CCAGCGAAGCCTTCATCTATGTCGCCATGATCCGCCTGATGGTCAAACGTTTGGCTCATTGATCTGACTTTTCAGACAGGCTCTAAGGAGTTTTAGCGCGGCATTGTGGCAGTCGCGCGGTCGGTGGGTAGCGAGCGGGTTGTCGGATTATGTATTAGGCTCGCCCCACCTGCCGCCGCGACCGTGGCCCTCCGCAGCACCAAATCGTCCTGCCTGTCGCAGCCATGTGCCAGTGCCATCCCCCCGCCTTATTCATTAATGGTCAGATACACCCTATCACCCTACCAACCTGCGGTGAGCCGCCCGCCTGACGTTGACCAGCCAAGCGCACATTCTGCGATAATACCCCCCATGCGCCGGCCCGCCGTCATCAGTCTATTCGCCCTCGGCTACCTCGCCCTGGCCGCCTTCAACCTCCTGGGTGTCGTCAGCGGGGTTCAGCGTTATACTGTCCTGCGCGACCTGCCCCTGGCCGTGCCGCCCGCTTATCTGATTGTCAGCAGCGCCGTCTGGGCCGTCACCTTCGCCCTGTTCGGCGGGGGGCTATGGCGGCTGCGCGGCTGGGCCCGGCGCGGCGCACCCTTAGTTCTGGCGCTCTACCTGGCCCAGGGCTGGTTCGACCGGCTGGCGCTCGCGCGCTCCGACTTTGCGCGCACCACCCTCCCCTTTCACTTGGCGCTGCACCTGGCGGTGCTGCTCCTGGTGGGCGGGGTGCTCTGGTGGCAACAAACTCGCCGCCTGTTCTCGGCCTGACACAGGCCTCACCCTCAATAGGATTGGGCAATGGCAACCGATTCTCAATTTGACGAACTCCGCAAACTCAAAGACCGCGCCAAGCTCGGCGGCGGGCTAGAGCGCATCGAGACCCACCACAAGCGCGGCCGGCTCACCGCCCGCGAGCGCCTCGACCTGCTGCTCGACAAAGGCTCCTTCCGCGAGGTCGATGCCTTCGTCACCCACCGCACCACCGACTTCGGCCTCGGCCAGCAGCAATACCTGGCCGACTCGGTCGTCACCGGCTGGGGCACCATCGCCGGCCGGCTGGTCTTCGTCTTCTCGCAAGACTTCACCGTCTTTGGCGGCTCGCTGGGCGAAGTCCACTCCGAAAAAATCTGCAAGATCATGGATATGGCCATGAAGTCGGGCGCGCCCGTCATCGGCCTCAACGACTCCGGCGGCGCGCGCATCCAAGAAGGCGTGGTCTCGCTCGGCGGCTACGCCGACATCTTCCTCAAAAACACCCTGGCCTCCGGCGTCATCCCGCAGATCTCGGCCATCATGGGGCCGTGCGCCGGCGGCGCCGTCTACTCGCCCGCCCTCACCGACTTCATCTTCATGGTCAAGAACAGCAGCTACATGTTCGTCACCGGGCCCGACGTGGTCAAGAGCGTCACCCACGAAGACATTTCGTTCGAAGACCTGGGCGGGGCCAGCGTCCACAGCGAGACCTCCGGCGTCTGCCACTACGTGGCCGAGAACGAGGCCGACGCGCTCTACCTGATCCGCAAGCTGCTGGCCTACCTGCCGCAGAACAACATGGAAGACCCGCCCTACGTCGCCACTACCGACGACCCGCTCCGCACCGAGAGCGCCCTCGACACCATCGTGCCCGACAGCCCCAACAAGCCTTACGACATCAAAGAGGTCATTCGGCTGGTGGTGGACGATGCCGACTTCTTTGAGGTGCACGAGAACTACGCCACCAACATCGTCGTCGGCTTCGCGCGGCTGGGCGGTCACAGCGTCGGCCTGATCGCCAACCAACCGGCCGTCCTGGCCGGCGTGCTCGACATCGCCGCCTCCGAAAAAGCCGCCCGCTTCATCCGCTTCTGCGACTGCTTCAACGTGCCGCTCATCACCTTCGAGGATGTGCCCGGCTTCTTGCCCGGCAGCAAGCAAGAGCACGGCGGCATCATCCGCTCCGGCGCCAAGCTGCTCTACGCCTACTGCGAAGCCACCGTGCCCAAGCTGACCGTCATCACCCGCAAGGCCTACGGCGGCGCGTACGACGTGATGAGCTCCAAGCACATTCGCGGCGACCTGAACTTCGCCTGGCCCACGGCCGAGATCGCCGTCATGGGGCCAGACGGCGCGGTCAGCATCATCTTCCGCAAAGAGCTGGCCGAAGCCGCCGACCCGGTGGCCCGCAAGGCCGAGTTGGTGCGCGAGTATCGTGAGAAATTCGCCAACCCCTACGTCGCCGCCAGCCGGGGCTACATTGACGACGTAATCGAGCCGCACGAGACCCGCGCCCGCCTCATCAACGGCCTGGGCATGCTCCAAAACAAGCGCGACAGCAACCCCCAAAAGAAGCACGGGAACATCCCGCTCTAGGCCACGTGCCTGCCGCCATGATGCCGACCCGGCTGCCCTTCGCGGGCCAAACTGCTCTCATCACCGGCGGCGGCTCGGGCATCGGCGCGGCCGTGGCCCACGCCCTGGCCGCCCAGGGCGCGCGCCTCATCCTCGCCGGCCGCCGCCCGGAGGCCCTCGCGGCCGTCGCCGCCGCGCTGCCCGCCGCCAGCCAACCCATCACACTCCCCACCGATGTCAGCGATCCGGCCCAGGTCGAAAGCCTCCTGGCCGCCGCCGGCCGGATTGACATGCTCATCAACGCCGCCGGCATTTTTCACATGGCCCCGCTGCTCGACACCTCGCTGGAGCTGTTCGATCAGACCCTGGCCGCCAATCTGCGCGGCGCGTTCCTGTGCTGCAAGGCCGTCTGGCCGCACCTCGTCAGCGTCGGCGGCGGGCAGATCGTCAACGTCGCCTCCGTCGCTTCGGTCGAGGCCTACCCCGGCAACGCCGCCTACGGGGCCAGCAAGCACGGCCTCTTAGGCCTCAGCGGCGTCTTGGCGCTCGAAGGCCGCCCGCACAACATCCGCGTGCTCACCGTCTGCCCCGCCGCCACCGACACCGCCGTCTGGGAAGGCCAGGCCCCCGCCGCCGTCCGCGACCGCATGATGTCCGCCGCCGCCGTCGCCGACCTCATCGCCTACCTGCTCGCTTCCCCCCGCAGCCTGGCCTACGACCCCATCGTGCTGCGCAACTTCAACAACCCCTGGTCTGGCGGCTAGCCCGCCGCGCCCTGTCGTCGCGCCCGCTACATCGCCTGGCTCTCCAGGCCCAATGCGCCTAAGCAGTACGCCAGCTCACCCCCGTGGTGCAGCTCGTGGTCCAGCATCCCCCACATCACCCGCAGGTTCTCCGCCTCGTCCTCTGACAAGCTTTCATTGGCCCGCGCGGGCGTAATCACCTTCAACACCCACTCCCAAGTCACTGCCAGCCCGGCCACGATCTCCGCCGCGCTGCGCGGTGGGTCGTCTGGTTCGTCCCAATTGGCCAGCGCCGCCAGCGTCGCGTCCCCCGCGCCCCACCCGGCGCGCGGCAGCCACAAAGCCCGCGCCCGCACCAGGTGCTCGGCCAGTTCGCCCAGCGTGCGCTGGTTGGCCGCCGTCCGGCTGCCCAACTGGGCCTCGCTTAGCGGGCTGATCACCCGCACCAGCTCCGCCTGACAATTGTGCCAACTTTCCAGCATCCGCCCTTGAACCACCTCGGCTTCATTCATGTTCACAGCCTCCTGCCGTCACTCCGCCAATAAAAAAGGCCGGGAGCATTGTCGCTCCCGGCCTCTACGTCGTCAACCCCGTCCCCGCCGCCGGCTCATCCGTCCGCGTCAAAAAGTCGCGCGCCTGCAAGCGCGCCAGCACCCGCACCGCCCCCAGCCGGTCCAGCTTTGGCCGGCTCTCCTCCAGCAGCGCGCTGTTTAGCTTATCGTACACTGTCTTCTCGCGCAGTTGCGCCAGAAAGCGCACCCCCTCGCGCCGCCAGTGGTAGCCGTGCTCCACCGCCGTCGGCGTAATGAACTCCTTGCAGGCATTGTGCACCGTCGCCTGGCACGAGCGCAGACAGCCCTCCAGGTTTGTCGGCGCCAGCGGCACCTGATAGATGCAGTTGGTGAAGTTAATCATCAGAATCTTCACCAGCCCGCCGATGTGATAAATGTCCTCGCGGTTCGGCCGGCGCTCCAGGCTGCCAACAAATAGCAGGTCCGAAATGTCCGCGTCGTGGAACGCGCACGCCAGCATGTCGCCCTGCAAGCGGTCGGGCCGGCTCACATCCATCAGCATCCCGGTCGTTACCTCGCTGCCCGCCCGCAGGCTCAGGTTCAGCAGGCTCTCCTTGAAGTAGCTGCCGAACTGATGCCCCACAATCATCGTAATCAGCCGCGCCTGGTCGGCCTCGGCCAACTGGTCGAAGCCCAGCCGTTCGTCTGTCGCCAGCAGAAACGCGCTCACCAGGTGGTGGGCCGAGTCATATTCCGGCGTGTAGCCGTCCGTGGGCAGCGCAAAGCGCTTGCGCAGCGCCAGCAGAAACAAATCGCTCTGGTGCGTCGAGAACCGCAGCCGCGCAAAGGTCGTCGTCAGCGCCGTCGAGTCGCTCGGCATCAGCGCGTGCAGCTCTGGCCGTGGAATCCACTTGCCGATGTCGTGGGCGTACACGCACGCCTCAATCAGCGCGTCCTCGTGCTCCGAAATGCGGATACTCGCGCCGGGATTGCCCCGCTGCAACTCGCTGTAATACATCCAGCGCGTGCGGTCGGCCACGTGCCGCAGGTGATCGGTTTGCTCTTCGTTGTCAGCTCGAAAATGGAGATACTGCCGCACGCGCTGTTCCACGCGCTCGACCAGCCCGCGCAGTTCGCGGAAGCGGTCGGCCAGGGCCAGGTCGTTGGGGGCTGGCGGCGGCACAGAGGTGGCCGAAAGAGTCATATCCCGCCGATTCTAGCCTGACCGCCGTATTGTGCAAGCGACCCGGAAGTCCCGGCCCACCGCCCCCGCTGGCCTGGTTCCGCCATTACTTCCGGCGCGCAGTTCTAGCGGCGTATAAGGCCACGCTGCCCGCCACCGCCGCGTTCAGCGACTGTACCATCCCAAACATCGGCAGCCGCAGCAGCATGTCGCAGTTGTCGCGCACCAGCCGCCGCAGGCCGTCGCCCTCGTTGCCGATCACCAATCCCAAGGGCCGGTCCAGGTCAACAGTCTCAATCGGCTCGGCGTCCGCGCTCAGCCCCAGTCCGAACAGCCACACGCCCTCTTTTTTCAGCCGCCGCATTGCGTCCACCAGGTTGGTTACCTGCGCCACCAACAAGTGCTCCGCCGCCCCGGCGCTGGTCGTCACCACCGTCGGCGTAATTTCGCACCCGCGCCGCTCCTGAATGACGATCCCGTGTACGCCCATCGCCTCGGCCGTGCGCAGCAGCGCCCCCACGTTGCGCGGGTCCTGCACCAAATCGAGCAGCACGATCAAAGGCTGCTCTTTGCGCGCCGCCGCCAAAGCCGTGATCTCGCTCAAATCGGCATATGGATACGGCCCGACCTCCAGCAGCACGCCCTGGTGCGGCTCGCCGTGCGCCGCCAGGTTGAGCGCCTTCTTGTCGCTCTCCACCACCGGTATCTGCCGCCGCCGCGCCTCGACCAAGATATCCTGGGCCGGCCCCAAATCCGCGTCCCTGGCGATCACCAGCCGCAGAATCCGCCGTCGCCCCGCGCGCACGCACTCTCGCACCGCATTGCGTCGAAACAAAATTTCTGGGGGCACTATTCAGCTTTCACAGTTAGTGGGAGAAGAATCAATCGTCTGAAATACCGCGCTCTAGCGTTGTCACCACCGTCGCGCTCATCGCACCTTGCCGCCTGTTGCGTTGCGTGTGGTCTAATCCTGTCTCGGGCGTTGCCTTGACCTTTGGCCTTTATCTCGCCCACCATCCCAAGCGCAGCGCCCCGACCTACCACTACCCCATATTCGTGTAATTCGTGAAATTCGTGGCCAATGGTTTTCCCCCGTCAGGCCAGCTTCCACGTTGTCCCGTCCTTGCCGTCCTCCAGCACCACCCCCAGCCCCTTGGCCTGGTCGCGGATCGCATCGGCCTGCGCGAAGTCCTTGCGCGCCCGCGCCTGCGCCCGCAGCTCGATCAGCAGCCTAATCAGCCCGCGCTCGCGCTCCGCGTTGGCCGCCCCGCCTGCCGCCTGCGCCGGCACAATCCCCAGCACCTGCCCGCCGATCTCGTGGTACACCCCGTCCAGCGCCTCCAGCCCCGCCTTGCCCGGCGGCACGTCCGCGCTCAAGAGCGTGTTCACCCCGCGCGCGTAGTCAAACAACGCCGCCATCACCATCGGCGCGTTGAAGTCGTCATCCAGCGCTTCCAGGCTGCGGCGCTTCGTCTCGGCCGCCAAATCGATCGCCGCCTGATCGGCCGAACTGGTTGCCGCCGCCGAACGCAGCCGCTCGCGCACCGCCAGCGCGGGGGCCGTCAAGCGCTCCCAGCCTTTGCTGGCCGCCTCCAGCGCCGTGTCTGAGAAGTCGGCCGGGTTGCGGTAATGGCCCGACAGGATGAAGAACCGCAGCGCCTCCGGCTTGTAGCGCTTCAGCAAGTCCTTGATCGTCGTGAAGTTGCCCAGGCTCTTGCTCATCTTCACGCCATCCACCGTCAGCGAGCCGCCCAGCAGCCAATAGCGCGCGAACTGCTCGCCCGTGGCCGCCTCGGCCTGCGCAATCTCGCACTCGTTGTGCGGGAAGATGTTGTCAATCCCGCCGCCATGAATGTCGAAGCCGTTGCCCAGGTACTTAATGCTCATGGCCGAGCACTCGATGTGCCAGCCCGGGAAGCCCCAGCCCCACGGGCTGGGCCAGCGCAGAATGTGCTCCGGCTCGGCCTTCTTCCACAGCGCAAAGTCCTCCGGCGCGCGCTTGTCGTCGCGCACCACCACCCGCGCGCCTTCCTCTTGCTCCTCTACCCGCCGGCCCGAGAGCTTGCCGTAATCTGGGTACGAGCGCACGTCGAAGTACACCGACCCGTTCACCTCGTAGGCGTGCTCGTCCTTCAGCAGCACCTTAATCATCTCAATCTGCTCGGGCACATGGGCCGAGGCGCGCGGCGAGATGTCGGGCGGTGTCACGCCCAGCGCGGCCATGTCTTCAAAATAGCTGCGCGTGTAGCGCTCCACCACTTCCATCGGCTCAATCCGCTCGCGCGCCGCGCCCTTCAGAATGCGGTCCTCGCCCGTGTCCAGAATGTGCCCCACGTCGGTGATGTTCTGCACGTAGCGCACCTTCAGGCCGCTGTAGCGCAGGTAGCGCACAATCATGTCGAAGTTCACATAGGTCTTGGCGTGGCCCAGGTGGGCGTGGTCGTAGACCGTTGGGCCGCACACATACATGTGCACCCGGCCGGGCTCGCGCGGCGTGAAGACTTCTTTTTGGCGGGATAAGGTGTTGTAGACGGTGATTGGCATGGGTCGCAGTTTGGCAGCCGTTAACGATGGTTGAGATTGTTTTCAAGCTTGGCAAAGATCATGCGGCCGGCGGTGGTTTGCAGCACCTTGGTGACCACCACGCTCACCTGCTCGTTCTGGTGCGCGCGGCCGTCATCCACTACCACCATTGTGCCGTCTTCCAGGTAGCCCACTCCCTGACCCGGCTCGCGCCCTTCCTGAATGATCTTGACGTTCAGCGGCTCACCGTGCAAGAACACCGCTTTCACGGCGTTAGCCAGCTCGTTGATGTTCAGCACGCTCACGCCCTGCAACTGGGCCACATGGTGGAGATTATAGTCGTTGGTGATAACGGCGCAGTTGAGCTGTTTAGCCAGGATCACCAGCTTGTCATCCACCTCGCGCACGCCTGGCACGTCCTGGTCGGTGAAGCGCACCGGCACAATCGACTCTTTGGTCAGCCGGTTCAGCACTTCCAGCCCGCGCCGCCCCCGGTTGCGCCGCAGCACGTCCGGCGAGTCGGCAATGTGCTGTAGCTCGTTCAGCACAAACTTGGGCACCAAAATCGTCCCGGCCACGAACCCCGTATGCGCGATGTCGGCGATGCGGCCGTCAATGATGACGCTGGTGTCGAGCAGCACGCTCCGGCCCTCGTTGGCTGTGCCGGCCCCCTCCGCCGCCAGCCGGTTGGTCAGCCGCCCCCGGAACAGGCTAAAGATGTCGCGCTGGCGCATGACAAAGACCGAAATGCCCAGCCACGACAGCCCCACCGCCCCCACCACCGGCAACACCTGGCTAAACGGCTTAGGCAGCAGCGACAGCGGGAACGACAACAGCCCGGCCACGATCAGCCCGACGATCAGCCCGGTCATGCCCGCCACCAGCGCCGAGGCCGACAGCTGCATAATTTGCTGGCGGATGGCCCGCGCCGGCCGGGTAGTGACGAACGGCGTGCCCACCAACCCCACCAGCGCCCCCACCAGCGCGAACACCACGCCCCACAGTTCGGCGCTCTGGTTAGCGGCGCTCGACAGCCCTACGCCCAAGTAGATGCCGCCAATGGCGACAGCGACCATGCCGATCAATCGCAGGGTAAATTCGATGCTCACAGGCACTTCCTCACTCCCACCCAACAAAAAAGCGCCCGGACCTTCCGAGCGCTCATGAGGGAGCCCGTTTTGCAGTGACGCCAAAACAACCGGCAGCGCACCTGGCGCTTCCGGCCGCCCGCCGATCAAGGCCCATTCGCCTTACTCGGCGCGTTCGCCGTAACCGGCGCGTTCGCCGTAATCGGCGCGGCGTCCCTGCTAACTTCCCCTACAACCAAAAAAGAATGAGGCCAGGTACATCCGGTGCAGCGGCTCGGCGATGATAAAGTATAAGCCTGATAGATGGCCGGCCCGCCGCGTACGATAAGCAGTCATGGTATCACACCGCCCAACCTGCGTCAAACCTGAGCGTTTTTCGGTTAGTGGTGGGGCAACCTTTGGCCACGCATTACGCGAACTACTCAAATTCGGGGGGTGGGTGGGGAGGCGTTGCGGTTGGGTGAGGGCCAGCCGCCTCCCACGCTTAGGGTCAGGCGAATGGGCGGGTGCGGATTAGAGACGCATACTCAGCCTCGCAGGTGGCGCTGTGATGGCGCTACGCTTGTTCTCTGCCGACTGCCCTGCGCAGCGGGCCTACTCCTCCTCCGACCTCTGACCTCTGACCTCCGACTTCGCCTCCCGCTGCTTCTCCCCCGGCCGCAGGCCCGCGTCCAGCGCGTCGCGCACCGAACGTGCCTGGATCACCTCCAGCCCGTCCACCTTGGCCTCGGCCGAGCGCAGCGCGCGCGGCACAATCACCCGCCGGAAGCCCAACTGCTTGGCCTCGCGCAGCCGCTGCGGCAGTTGGTTCACCGCCCGCAGCTCGCCGCTCAACCCAATCTCGCCGATCAGCGCGCAGTCGGCCAGCGCCGGCCGGTCCAGCGCTGAAGACGCAATCGCCATCGCAATCGCCAGGTCGGCCGCCGGTTCGCCCACCTGCAGGCCGCCGACCACGTTCACAAACACATCCTGGTCGCCCAGCTTCAGCCCCAGCCGCTTCGACAGCACCGCCGTAATCAATAGCAGCCGGTTAAAGTCCACCCCGTTCGGCGTGCGGCGCGGGTTGCCAAAGGTCGTCACGCTCGTCAGCCCCTGAATCTCCACCAAGATCGGGCGCGTGCCCTCCATCGTCACCGCAATCGCCGAGCCGGCCGTGTTCACCAACCGTTCGGCCAAGAACGCCTCCGACGGATTCTTCACCTCCAGCATCCCGCTGCCGGCCATCTCGAACACCCCCACCTCGCTGGTGGCCCCAAAGCGGTTCTTGGTGGCCCGCAGCAGCCGGTAGGCCTGGTAGCGGTCGCCTTCCAGTTGCAGCACCGTGTCCACAATGTGCTCCAGCACGCGCGGCCCGGCCAGCGTGCCTTCCTTGGTCACATGTCCGATCAAAAAGATGGCGATGCCCGAGGTCTTGGCCAGCGCCTGCAAGCGCTGCGCGCACTCGCGAATCTGGCTGACGCTGCCGGCCGCCGACGAGATGTCGCCCAAGAACGTCGTCTGGATCGAGTCGATCACCACCAGGCGCGGTTTGATATTGTCAATGTGCGCCAGGATGGTCTCTAAGTTCGTTTCGGTCACCAGATATAGGTCTTCGGGGAAGGCCGGTTCCGCGCCTTCGGCCTCGTCCTCGGCGCGCTCGGTGCTCTCTTCGTACAGCCGCACCGCCCGCATCTTTATCTGGCGCTCGCTCTCCTCGCCCGACACATACAGCACCGGGCCATACGTGGCCGCCATCAGCGTTGCTACCTCTAACAGCAGCGTGCTCTTGCCGATGCCCGGATCGCCGCCCACCAGCACCAGCGAGCCCGGCACCACGCCGCCGCCCAGCACGCGCGAGAACTCCTCAATCGGCAGCGGCCAGCGATCTTCCGTGCCGCTCTCAATCTCGCTCAATCGGCGCGGCGTGCTCTGCCCCAGCCCCAACGGCCGCCGCCCGCCCGCCTTGGGCGCCTCCACCACAATCTCCTCCACCATCGAGTTGAACGTGCCGCACTGCGGGCATTTGCCCATCAGCCGCAGCGTCGCTCGCCCGCACTCCTGGCACACAAACCGGCTTTGCGTTTTTGGCATCGTCAACGTCTTTCTAAGATGGGCCCGTTCCGCTATTGTCGCGGCCGGTCGGTGGGTCGCGCTAGTCCAATCTCACCCGCGCCTTAGTAGCTTGCCAGCGCGTCTCCTCACAGGCAGCAAACGGCCACCGCCCGCGGGTCAGTCACTCGCCGCCGCTTGATCCCGCGCGATGCGAACATCGAGCCTCGGAATATCCACCAGTTGCACCGTCGTCGAGGCGAAGGCCACCTGCCCCTGCGACCCCTCGATTTCTTCCACGATCCGGCTAAACAGCCGGTCTTTTGTGGCGCGCCGGCGCTTATAGTCCACCGCATACCGCACCGTGAACTCCAGCCAGTTGTCGTTGGCCGCCAGGGTCACGGCCGACTCGATCGGCGTGTCTTCCAACCGATACTTATTCAGCATCCGCTGCCAATCTGCTTTCGCCGGCGCCACATAGTCGCCCACGACTTCCAGCGTCACCGCGTGCAGGATCTCACGCGCCCGCTTGGTATTGCCACCATACTTCACCGGGATTGTGATCTCGTCCCACAAAAACGGGAAATCGGCCGAGTAGTTGTAAACCGGCTCCTTGAAGACAAAACTGTTCGCGACCCGCACAATCCGGCCGGTGTACAAGTCGCCCTTGATCCATTCACCACACTCCATCAAGGTCGTCCGCAAGATGCCGATGTCAATCACATCGCCTTTGATGCCCCCCATCTGCACCCGATCCCCCACGCTGTAGAAGCTGCCGAAGATGTTGGCCAGCCAGCCGGCCACGCTGACGATCACCTCCTGCAAGGCAAAGGCGATGCCCGCGCCGGCCACCCCGAAGGCCACGGTCAGGCTGCCGAGTTGGTCACTGAAAATGATTGTCACCATCAGTACCGCGGCCAGATAGGCGGCCAACGTGGTCGCTTTGCGAATTTGATAGCGGGTATTGTTGTCGCGCGTTCGTGGCACCAGCAGGCGGTGAACGAATCCCCACAGCACGCGTATCACCAGGATACCGACCAGGACCGCGACGATCTTTCCTAAAGTGGGGTCGAATAGCCAGCTTTCAAGTGGCATTGGGTTGGCTTTCTGCGGCTGGTCTGGGCCGCGCCAGCATCAGCTTTTAGCGTAGTCGAAAATCCCTCGACTCAGGGCTTGATCACCATCACCCGGTAAGCTCCCCCTCCCCCCGGCCGCCGTTCTCAACCCCTTCAACTCGCTGCCCCGTCTCGCGCTCAACCAGAATCTGCCTCGAAGCGCCCGCCGGCCAACTGCCAACGCGCTGGCCGGCACGGCGCTCGCCCTCCTGCCCCACAAACCGGCTTTGCACCGTCGGCATTGTCTACTGCATTTTAAGCGCTGGGCGTCCGCCCCACCACCATAGAACGCCCGTGCTCATTCCTGCCAGTGTAGCCTATTTTGCCCCGTTTTGGCTAGCCCCAGCTCGCGCCCGCAGTCATCCTTTCAGCTCTATGTCACATGGGCATCCCTGCCCACTTTAGGGGCAGGGGCCGGGGAATGAGGGCGACCAATCCACATTCATACCCAAACCGTCCTGCGTTTCCCAACCGTCAAGCCCAAAGGCACCCCTTCCTTTTGACGCTGTATTCAGCGCGGGATGGGGAAGGGGGTTAGGTCGTCCAACCACCCTGTTGCCGCCGCCCCCTCCTGCGATCTCCAACCACCTCCGACCTCCGACTTCCGACCTCCGACCTCCAACCTCCAACCTCCCGTCACTCATGCTATAACATCCCCATGTCCAAAATCATCCTCGGCTTCGCCACTTCCCTCGATGGCTTCAGCAACGACCGGCACGGCAGCGTCGGCCCGCTCTACCCCGACTTCGCCGCCATGCACGCCAGCCCGGTCATGCTGGAGGCCATTGCCAGCACCGGCGCCGTCGTCATGGGCCGCCGCACCTTCGCCATGTCCGAGGACCCCGACTGGTACGCCGGCAACTACGAATACCAGGTGCCGATCTTTGTCCTCACCCATCACCCGCCGGCCAAGCATCCCAAGGAGAGCGGGGGGCTTACCTTCACCTTCGTCACCGACGGCGTCGTCAGCGCGCTCACCCAGGCCCGGGCCGCGGCCGGCGACCGCGACGTCAGCGTCATCGGCGGCGGCGCCGACACCGCCCAGCAATGCCTGCGCTCCGGCCTGGTCGACGAAATCGCCGTGACCATCATGCCCCTCCTGCTCGGCGACGGCCTGCGCCCGCTCGATAACCTCGGCCCTGACCCCCTCCAGCTTGAGCGCCTGTCGGTCATGGACTGGCCCGGCGGCGGCACGCACATCCGCTACCGCATCGTCAAGTAAGCGCCGGCGTCTCGTGAATATCGTCAACGTCGGCTACGACAGCACCAACTACTACGTTATCGAGGGCACGCCCGGCGCGCGCCTGTTGGTGGACGTGGGCTTCCCCGGCACGCTGCCCAAGCTCACCGCCGCGCTCAAGCGCAAGAGCCTCACCCTGCGTCACCTGCGCTTCGTCGTCGCCACCCACTACCACCCCGACCACGCCGGCCTGCTGGGCGAACTTGTGCCGCTCGGCGTGCAGCCCCTGATACTCGAGCCGCAACTGTCCGCCATCCCCCAGCTCAAACAGCACCTCAAGCCCAACAGCGGCTACGTCGAGATCACCACCGCCGCCGCCACCCTCCTGCCGCTGGCCGAAAGCCGCGCCTGGCTCGCCCGCCTCGGCCTGCCCGGCCAGTTTGTCGCCACCCCCGGCCACAGCGCCGACAGCGTCAGCCTCGTCCTCGACGCCGGCCACGCCTTCACCGGCGACCTGACCTGGCCGG
>JBBRZY010000049.1:0-13156 GCA_038252885.1 Anaerolineales bacterium
AGCGTGATCATTGCCGGCGGCGTCAGCCTGGCGGCCATGGTCATTGGCTACCCGGCGGCGCGTGTGCTGGGGCTGCGGCAGTTTCGCGGGCGCAGCGCGGCCTGGCTGGTGCTGTTCTTGCCCACGGTCGTGCCGCCGCTGGCGGTGGGCATGGGGCTGAACATTCTGTTCTTGCAGCTGGGGCTGGCCGGCACACTGGCCGGCGTCATGCTGGCCCATCTCGTCCCCACCCTGCCCTACGTCATTTTCACGCTGGCCGGCGCGTTCGCCCGCTATGATGAGAACTACGAGTTCCAAGCGCTGGTCCTGGGAGCCAGCCCGGCGCGGACCTTCTGGACCGTCTCGCTGCGGCTGCTGGCGCCGAGCCTGGTGGTCGCCGCGTTGTTTGCCTTTCTGATCTCCTGGAGCCAGTATCTCTTGACGCTGCTCATCGGTTCCGGCCGAATCATTACCCTACCCATCCTGCTGTTCTCGGCGGCGGCCGGCGGCAATCCGGCCACCACCGCCGCCCTAGCCCTGATCTTTCTCGCCCCGCCCCTGGTCATCATCGCCGCCACGGCCCGGCAGCTTAACCAGCGGCCGGGCACGATCCGGGAGCAACTCTGATGACCACGGTTAATCTCATCGCTCTGGCGAAAACCTATCCGGGTCAGCAGCGCGCGGTGCTGCAAGACTTTTCACTGACCGTCGCCGCCGGCGAATTGATCGCCCTGCTCGGGGCCTCCGGGTCTGGCAAATCCACTTTGCTCAAGCTGATCGCCGGCCTCGAACGCCCCGACGCCGGGGACATTCAGTTTGACGGCGCCTCTATCCTGCCGCTGCCGCCCCACCGGCGCGGGGCGGTGTTCGTGTTTCAGAAGTCGTACTTGTTTCCATTTCTGAACGTGGGCGACAACATCGGCTTTGGGCTGAAGGTTCAAGGGGCCGGCGCCCGCCACATTCGGGGCGAGGTCGCGCGCGTGCTGCAATTGATCGGCTTGCCCGGCATTGAGCGACGGCCGCCGGGCCAACTCTCAGGGGGCGAACAGCAACGGGTGGCGCTGGCCCGGGCGTTGGTGACCAACCCCAAAGTGCTCTTGTTGGATGAGCCGCTGAGCAGTCTGGATACCGAGGTGCGCCTGAACCTGCAGGCGGCCATTCGCACCATCCAAAGCGAGTTGGGCATTACGACCATTTTGGTGACGCACGATCTGGGGGAGGCTATGGCCATGTCGGCCCGGCTGGCTCTGTTGGCACACGGGCGGATCGTCGCGCTCGACCGACCCGAGGTCTTGTTTCACCGCCCGCCCAGCCAGGCGGCGGCCCAGTTCATGGGCGTCTCCACCTTCCTCACCGGCCGGCACAGCGCGGGTTGCCTGGAAACGCCCCACGGCCGGCTGCAAGTCCCATGCCCTACCCCCCAGCCCGGCGCGGCCACCTACGCCATCCGCCCCGAACACATTCGCGTTCAATCGGAGGCCGGCGAGAATGCGCTGGCGGGCCAGGTGATGGACTGTATTTTTCGCGGCGAGTATGTGGAGTATCAGGTGGCGGTCGGCGATCTGGCCGTGCGCGCGCTCATGGCCATGCCGGCGCCCATGTTTGCTCATGGGGCCCCGGTCTTTGTGCGCTTGCCGGCCGAGCAGTTGTTTGCGGTGGCCTAAGTGACTGGGCCCATGGACCGCCGACCGCCTGCGCCGCCGGCACCCGCGACCGGCTTCGCGGGGCTCACCACCGCCCAGGCCGAGGCCTTCTACGATTGGTATGGCGCGCGGCAAGACCACCAGGGTTATTACGCCACCGTGGCTCTGACGGAGTTGATCGCGCATGCTGCCTTTGACCAGGCGCGATCAGTCGTCGAATTCGGGTGCGGGACTGGGCAATTTGCGGAGCAACTACTGGCAACCCACCTGCCACCCGCCGCCACCTATTGGGGCTGTGACTTGAGCGCGACCATGCTGAGGCTCACGCGGCGACGGCTGGCTCGCTTCGGGGCGCGCGTGACGACGTGGAAGGCCACCGGCCAGGCCACACTGCCGTTGAGCGCGGCAAGCGCCGACCGGTTCGTGTCTAATTACGTGCTGGACCTGCTGGCCCCCGAGGTCATCGGCCGCGTGGTGGCTGAGGCACACCGAATCCTCACGCCCGGCGGTCGGCTGTGCTTGGTTAGCTTGACGCCGGGCGAACAGCCGCTGACAAAACTGGTGACCGCGTGGTGGCGGCTGCGCTTCGCTCTGCGACCCGCGCTGGTGGGCGGCTGCCGGCCGGTTGAATTGCGCCCTTACTTAGCCCCCGCCGAGTGGGACATCCTCCTCCGGCGGGTGGTCGTAGGGCGCGGGATTAGTTCAGAGGTCGTGGTAGCCGAAAAGCGGTAGAGCGGCCGGCGACCACGCAGGCACGTCTGGGAGACGCTATGGACCGAGTTCTGACGACCATGATCGGGTTGGGCCTGATTCTAACAGCCTGCGCGCCGCCGGCCCCCGCCCGCCCGACCACGACCCCCGCGCCGGCCACCCCCACCTACACGCCCGCCGAGTTGCGGCACCCGGCCGTCATTGCGGGCGAGTTCACCACTGACTTCACGCGGCACGCGGTGCCCTACACCGAAATCATCTCCGGCGGCCCATCCAAAGACGGCATCCCGGCTATTGACGCGCCCAAATTTGTCACGACCAGCGAAGCCGCTGCGTGGCTGGAAGCGGTCGAGCCAGTGGTCCTACTGGCGCTGAACGGCGAGGTGCGCGCCTACCCGCTCCAAATCCTCATCTGGCACGAGCTGGTCAACGACACCGTCGGCGGCGTGCCGGTCGGGGTGACCTTCTGCCCGCTGTGCAACACCGCCACCGCCTTCGAGCGCACCGTGGCCGGGCAGGTGCTCGACTTTGGCACGACCGGCCGGCTGCGCTACAGCAACATGCTCATGTACGACCGGCCGACCGAGAGTTGGTGGCAGCAGGCCACCGGCGAGGCGCTGGTGGGCGAGCTGCTGGGCGCGCAGTTGGTCATGCTGCCGGCCGCCATCGTGAGCTGGCACGATTTCCAGACCGCGCATCCCGACAGCCTGGTGCTGTCGCGTGAGACGGGCTATACCCGCCCCTACGGCCAGAACCCCTACGCCGGGTACGACGATGTGAACCAATCGCCCTTCGTCTACAACAGCTGGTTGTCGTCGTATAGCGGCCCGGCGGTGCCTCAGGCGCTGCTGCCCATGACGCGCGTGCTCACGGTGGACCTGGCCGGCGAGGCGGTGGCCTATCCCTACGCGGCGCTACAGGCAGCGGGCGTGGTGAATGACAGCGTGGGCGGGCAGGCGTTGGTGGTGCTGTGGACGGCGGGCACGGCCTCGGCGCTCGATACCCCACTCATCGCGGAGGGCCGGGATGTGGGAGCGGCCGTGGCCTACAGCCGGGTCGTGGACGGCCAAACGCTGACCTTTGCCAGCGTGGACGGCCGTATCCTAGATCAGGAGACGGGCAGCGGTTGGGATGGACTGGGCCAGGGCGTGTCTGGCCCGCTGGCCGGGCAGCAGCTAACGCCGGTGGTGGCCTTTAACCATTTCTGGTTTTCGTGGGCGGCCTTTAAGCCCGAGACGCGCATTTACGCGGCCCCCCCACCCTAGCCAGCGCGCCGCCAGGTGATCGGCCTAGCCGGGCGGCGCAGTGGTCCGCGCGACGCCGCTCAGGGCCTGCACGCTCGACGCGGTGGAAACGCAATACGGCACGATGACGGTTAATCCCATCCGAAACAAGCGCAGGGGATCCAACTCGCCGCGCAGCAGGGCATCGCCATGATTAATCGCGATGAGCACCGCCCCCACTACCAAGGCGTACAACAACGCCCGGCGCACGACCCTGGGCTCGCACGCCAGCCGCACCCACCCGGCCAGCGGGGCGCGCCGTTCAGTGTCTAGCACCGTTCACCCAACTTTCCCGAACGCTAGCCCAGTGGGCCGCTAGGCGCGCTGCGCCCGCAAGATGCGCAGCAGGCCCTCATATTCTTCGCGGCAATCGCCGCACATCTCCAGGTGGCGCTGAAAGAGCGGCATGAGCGCGGAAATATCGCCGCCCTGCACTGCCGCCTCGGCGCACTCGTCCATCAGGCGCAGAATCTCATCACAGGTCAGCTCGACTGGCTGCGTGGCCGCGAGTTGCTGCATGATCTGCGGCACTGGGGGCGCCATGGGCGCGGCGGCCGCCGGGCGCCGGCCCCGCTGCAACCAACGCTGGACGGAATGAAGTAGCTTGTGCATTGGATGTGGCTCCACCTAAATAGACGCAGTGCGCGCCGTCATTCTTACTGCCGCGCAAACAACTCCAGCACCTCGCCCGCCGACAGGCCTTCACGCTCCAGCCGGCCCTTGAGGCGCAGCCGGGCGTCGTGCAGCAGCTTATACAGGGCATTCCGCTCGGTGCCCAGCCGGCGCGCCACTTCTTCCAGCGGCATCCCCTGCATCACGGCCGTCAGCGCCTGCCGCTGGCGCTCGGTAAGTTCCTCGGCCAGCATCCGGCTGACCAGCGCGGCCACGCTCGCTTGTTCGGCGGCGCGCTCCGGCCCGGCCTGCGGATCGGCCATGATCTGGCCGGCAGTCGCGTCCGCCTCCAACTGATCCAGCGAGACATCTTTCCAGCGCCGCCGGCGCAGTTCGGTGAAGGCCACGCGGACGGCAATCTTCAGCACCCAGGTGGTAAACCGGCTCCGGCCCTCAAACGTGCCTAGGTGGGCCAGCACGCGCACCAGGGTGTCTTGAGCGACATCTTCCGCAAAGGCGTTGAAGTCCGCCTCGTCCTGCGCGGCCGGGCGCAGCACGGCATACGGCAGGCCGGCCACAATGACCTGGCGCAAGTCGGCCAACGCCGCAGCTTGCTCCGGCCCCGCGGCCGCCAACCCTGCTATCCAGTCTGCATTGCTACGATTTTCCATCGAGTGCTCCGTCCGCATTATAGCGGAGGCCGCCCCGGCCAACCGGCTGCGGTGGCCACCGGTTGTCTCGCCCCGCGCCAGTAAGATTTGGCCGGGTGGCTGCGTCAAACATGCATTAGCGTGACGCCGGCGGACAGCCAGTTAGGCCGCCTAGCGGTGCGCGCGCCGGCGAGCGACCGACACGGAGGCAGACCATGGCCCGAGCAATCTGGCAAGGCGTCGTCATTGCCCAAAGTGACGAGACCCGCGTGGTGGAGGGCAACCATTACTTCCCGCCTGGCTCTGTCCACCGGGAATTTCTGCGGGACAGCGCGCACCACACGGTCTGCGGTTGGAAGGGCCTCGCCAGCTACTATGACGTGCTGGTCAGCGGACGGGTCAACCCGCAGGCGGCCTGGTATTACCCCGACCCCAAGCCCGAAGCCCAAGCGATTGCCGGCTACATCGCCTTCTGGCGCGGCGTGCAGGTGCTGCCCTAAATGGCCGGCGCGCCCCCCGCTCTCACCACTGCGCAGATGCGGGAGGTTGACCGGCGCATGGTGGAGACGTACGGCATCACCTTGCTCCAGATGATGGAGACGGCCGGCCGGCACCTGGCCCGCCTGGCGCGCCACATGCTGGGCGGGACGGTGACCGACCGCCGCATCGTGGTGCTGTGCGGCGCGGGCCACAACGGTGGCGGCGGCATGGTGGCGGCGCGCCACCTGCACAATTGGGGCGCCCGGGTGCAGGCCCACCTGGCGGCAGAGCCCGCCCGCCTAAAGGATGTGCCGGCGCACCAATGGCGCACCCTGCAAGTGCTGGGCCTGGACGCCGCCGCCGCGCCGGACTTGAGCCCCGCGGACTTAGTGGTGGACGCCCTGATTGGGTATGGCCTAGCGGGCCAGCCGCGCGGGGAGGCGGCCGCCTGGATTGAACAAGCCAATGTTGCCCAACGGCTCGTGCTCGCCCTCGATGCCCCGTCAGGGTTAGATACCACCACCGGTCAGCCCGGGTTGCCCTGCCTGCGCGCCACGGCCACCCTCACGTTGGCGCTCCCGAAGACCGGGTTGCTCACGCCGGCGGCGCGGCCATTCGTGGGGCAACTCCACCTGGCGGATATCGGTGTGCCGCCCGAGCTGTATCAGCAGATGGGGCTCACCGTGCCGGCGCTGTTCGCCGCCGATGAGATTGTCCGTGTAGCCCTGGACACCGGGGCGTGAAACTCCAAACGCGCCTTTTGATCGTGTTGCTAGCCTTGGCCGCCCTGCCGGCGCTGCTGATCGGCGGGATCGCTTACCAGAATGCGCGCACGACGATTGAGCTGCGCGTCAAGGCCCGCCTCAATTCCATCGCCGACCTCAAGCGCGACCAAATCGTGAGCTGGCTGGCCGATCGGTCGGCCGACGCCCGTCTGTTGGCCGACAACTTTCTGAATGAGGAGCACTTCAGCGTCATCCTCGATCCGGCCGCCGACCCCGACCAGCAAGCGGCGTTTGCCGGCTTCTTGACCGATAACCTGCTGAGCATCCAACAAGCCCGCGCGGGCTACCGCGAAGTGCTCTTTGTCGATGCGGCCGGCACCGTCATCCTCTCCACTGACCCGGCCCGCCTCGGCGCCAATCTCGCAGCCGATCCGGCCACGGCGGCGGTGCTCGGCAACCCCACCGGTGAGACCGTCTTCGACATTCACACGCCGGCCGACGGAAGCTCGCCGGAAATGGTCTTTGGGCATGTGCTGCGCCAGGTTGACCTGGCCACCAACCAGGTGTTGGCCAGCGTCAACGGCGCCGTGCTCATTCGAGTCCGCATGGATGAGACGCTATACCCGCTGATCAGCGAATGGCCCGACCGGGGAGACAGTGGTGAAACCCTTCTGGTGCGCACGGAAGACTCGGTCACCGTTTTTCTCAATCCAGTCCGGTTTGAGGACCACCCGGCGCTCACGCTGCGGGTACCCTTGGATTCCACGAACGCCCGGCCCGCTCAACTGGCGGCCGCCGGCCAAGACGGCATTCTGACGGCCGCCGACTATCGCGGCGTGCCCGTTCTGGCAGCTTATCGCGGCCTCCCTGGGGTCGGCTGGGGCTTGGTGGCGAAACAAGACGCCGCCGAGGCCTTTGCGCCGGTTACGGCGCTTACGCGTCAACTGGTGCTGGTGATCGGGCTGGTGCTATTAGCTGCAGCGATGACAGCCATCCGGTTGGCGCGAGCCCTGACCCACCCGCTCGATAACCTGGTCACGGCCACCCGCTTGGTGGCCGCTGGTGACTACCAGGTGGACATTCCGGTGCAGCGGCCGGACGAGATCGGCGCACTGGCCGTCTCCTTTCGCACGATGCTGGTGGCCGTGCGCGCCAGCCATGCCAGCCTCGCGGCCCGCACCGAAGAACTCCAGGCGTTCTTCGATCTGTCGCAGACGCTGCTCGGCACCCTCGAGACCGAGGTGATGCTGGACGCTGCTGTGCGCATGGCCGTCAGCAGCACCCGCAGCGCCGCGGGCGCCATCTTCCTGACCGACACCGAGACGGCCACCATCACCACCCGGGCCGTCGTTGGTTTGCCGGCGGCGTTGGTCGGGCAGCGTTTCCCCATTGACGCCCACACCGCCGCCGGCTATGCGCTCTTGCGCCGTCAGTCAGTCTCGGCAGCTGATTTGGCCGCGGAAGACGCATTCCACGTGCCGCCCGATATTCTCGCCGTGGGCGTCCGCGCCAGTTTGGCCGTGCCGCTGCTGCTGGGTGACGAAACCGTCGGGGCCTTGGTGGTGCATGATTTCGAACCCCGGCCATACTCGGCCGACCAGGTCCGCGTCGCGCAGACGCTGGCCAACCAAACGGCGCTCGCCTTGGGGCGCGCCCGGCTCTTCGACGCGTTGAGTATGACCTACGACCGCACCTTAGACGCCCTGGTCGCGGCGCTCGATGCCCGCGACAAAGAAACCGAGGGACACTCTCAGCGTGTGGTGGCCTACACCCTGGCGCTGGCGCACCAAATGCGCATTCCCGCCCAAGACGTCACCACCATTCGGCGCGGCGCGCTGCTGCACGACATCGGCAAGATCGGCGTGCCCGACGCGATCCTGCTTAAGCCGGGGCCATTGACGACCGTTGAGTGGGAGGTGATGCGCCGCCATCCGGATGCCGGTCAGCTGATTCTGGCCGGGATCCGTTTCCTGGAAGCCGCGGCCCACATCATCTATGCCCACCACGAACGCTGGGACGGAACCGGCTATCCGCGCGGGTTGCGGGGCGGGGCGATTCCCTTGGGAGCGCAGTTATTTGCGGTCGCGGATACCTATGACGCGATCACCTCTGATCGGCCCTATCGCGCCGCTCGTTCCTATGCGGTGGCCCGAGCGGAGATTGAAGCCGGCGCGGGGAGTCAGTTTGCGCCCCCGGTGGTCGAGGCCTTCCTTCAAATCCCAGAATTGGCCTGGACCGGACTGCGGCCAACAGCCCGCGCGGAGCCAGCAGCGGCCCGCCCGGCCGAATGGCTTTTGCCAGCCAACCTCGCCGAAGCGGGCGCCGGCGATCTGGCCGCGCTCAAACAACTCCTCACCGCCGTGGGCGGCACGCTCGAACTCAAACAGCTTCTCCAAGAAACAACCCGCACAATGGTCGCCGAATGGGGCGCCGCCGCGGCGGCCATATTGCTCTATTCGCCCGAAACCGACATGTTGGAACTGGCCGCCGAGCACGGCCTGCCAGAGACCATCCGCACGCATTTCAGCCGCTTTCCTGTGCCAGGGTTTCATAATGAGCGAGTCATCCGCGAGGCGTGTGCCAATCTGTTCACAGACCTGGACGAGGTGCCAGGCTTTGTGGCCCTCGGTTTGCCGCAGACCCGGCCCGATCTGGGTGGTTATTTGTGTGTGCCGCTGACGGCCAAGGGCCGCGTCTTGGGTCTGCTCGGCCTGTTCAGTCAACGCCCGACCACGTTCGAGCCCCGTGACGTCGCGTTCTATCAGACGGTGGGCGAGCAGATTGGCCTGGCGATCGCCAATGCCCGCCAGCACGAAGCCGTCCAAGCGCTGGCCGTGACCGACAGCCTGACCGGCGGTTACAACCGGCGCTATTTGCATGATTTTCTCGGTCGCGAATTGAGCCGCTGTGACCGCTACGAGCATGGCCTGTCGGTCCTGATGCTGGATGTAGACCACTTCAAGGACTACAACGATGCCTACGGCCACCTGGCCGGCGACGAAGCGCTGCGACAAATCGTCGCCGTCTTGCGCCAGGGTGTGCGCCAGGTAGATCTCATCGCGCGGGTTGGCGGCGAGGAGTTTGTAGTCGTGTTGCCCGAGGTCGTGTCGCCCGGCGGCCAGATCACCGCCGAACGCCTGCGCGCGGCGCTGGCGGCTCATGCTTTCCCGCATGGGCAGCTGACGGCCAGCTTCGGGGTCGTCACCTGCCGCGACCAAAATCCGGCTGAAGTTGAGACGCTGCTGGCCATGGCCGACCGCGCGCTCTACCACGCCAAACGCAGCGGCCGCAATTGTGTTGAGGCGTGGGACAACATGTTCTCCAAGCCGGTGGGGGAGACCCAAACACCCTTGCGCAACGACCAGTGAGGCTGTTCTGATTTCCAACTGGGGGACCAGCCCCATGCCCGGCCGAGGCGTTCAATGGCTGGCCTGCCACCGGGCCTATCCTGGGCAGCCGAAGTCTACGCCGGCCCTGTCCCCATCGGCGCCAACCCGGTTGGTAAGAATTGCGCCGTCGGTGGCGTCATTAACCACATGGGTTCCCTGATGGCGCCGCCAATCGCTACCCCTCGACCCAGGGTCACTTTTCGCTGGACCCAGCGGCTGCTGTGGCAGCTATACGGACTCCGGCCGGGGACGGTGCTCAACGCTCATTCGCCCGCCAGCCCGCCCCTCAGCAGCGCTTCGATTGCCGCCGAGCTGTATCAGCGAGCCAACGCCCTGCGGGCCGCGGCCTACGACCCGGCTAGCGGACGCCTGGATTATGCCGGGCTGGCCGGCAGCCCGCGCTTCGCCGAGTATCGGGCCTACACCCAACGCCTGCCGAGCTTTGACCCGGCCGATCTGACCACGCCCGCCGAGCGCCTGGCGTTTTGGATCAATCTGTATAACGCGCTGGTCATTGACGCCGTGATCGCGTTCGGCGTAAGCGGCAGTGTGCAGCACTCGCGCGGCTTCTTCTGGCGCGCGGCCTACACCGTCGGCGGACAACGCTACGCCCTGCACGACATTGAGCATGGCCTATTGCGAGCCAATGCCCCCCACCCGGCCATTCCCGGCCCACATTTCGCCCAGAATGACCCCCGCCGCCGCTTCAGCCTCGATCGATTGGACCCGCGCGTGCACTTCGCGCTAGTCTGCGGCGCGCGCGCCTGCCCGCCGATTGCGTTTTATACCGCCGAGGCCATCGACCGCCAGTTGGACCAGGCGGCCCGCACCTTCATCAATGGCGGCGGCGTGACACTGATGCCACAACCAAAAGAGATCTGGCTCTCCCAGATCTTCCAGTGGTACGCGTCAGACTTCGGCGCCGCCCCCCTGGGCCTGGGCAGCCGGCGGCCGTTGCTCACCTTCACCCTACCTTACCTCAACGGCGCGGTCGCACCGTCGGTCGTGCATACCAGCCTGCAGTCCAGTCGCTGGACGGTCCGCTTTAAGCCATATGACTGGCAGCTCAATGACGAGGCGGCTGTCGTCAGGTAAGAACCTCCGCCGCAGCGGCGTCTAAGAAATAGCGCGGCCGCAAGCGCGCCGCCGACAACGATCAATGCCAAAGGAGGCCTTTAAAATGTCAGTCAGTCGTGCTGTCACTCAACCGCGGATCACCAACTCAGCGTTGGCCGGCGCCGTTGCCGGTCTGGCCGGGGGCGTCGTCTTTGGGATGTTGATGGCTATGATGGGGATGCTGCCGATGGTGGCCATGCTCGTGAGGCAGGAGAGCGCCATCGTGGGTTTCCTGGTGCACTTGGTCATTAGCGCGTTCATCGGCGCGGTCTACGGCGTCGTCGCCGTGCGGCTGCCGGCCGGCTGGGTCACCGCGCTCGTGGCGGGCATGGTGAACGGCGTGGTCTGGTGGGTATTGGGCGCGCTGATCCTGATGCCGTTGGGACTGGGCATGGCGCAGATGGTCTTCCAGATTGGCGCTGACCAGTGGATGAGCCTGATGGGCCATTTGATTTATGGGGTCATCACAGCGCTGGTGTTTGGGCCGCTCTACCGGCGGATGTAAGCGGCCGGCCGCGTTTGCGGCGTAGGCCTACGGGTTGGCGGTCAGCGGGCCTGGCAACAGGCACCGGTCACGGCCAGCCTGTCTCACCCGGCTGGGCGCTTGTGCCCAGCCGGGTCTATGTACACCCAGCGATAGGTTCACGCTGGAGATTGATCCACAATCGTCGCCCCTTCAACCGCAACTGAGGCCAACTAAAACCATGGCAACAGCAGACAACAAAAGCATTGTGGTGTACAGCACCACCTGGTGCCCGGACTGCAAGCGCGCCAAGAAGTTCTTCGGTGAGCAGCGGGTGCCTTACATCAATATTGACATCGAGGAAGATGGCCCGGCGCTGGAATTCGTGCAGGCCATCAACGGCGGGATGCGCATCGTCCCGACCATCGTCTTCCCCGACGGCGATATCCTGGTCGAGCCGTCCAACGCCGAGTTGGCCGCCAAGCTGGGCCTGCAAACTCAAGCCCAACGCCGCTTCTACGACGTCATCATCGTCGGCGGCGGGCCGGCCGGACTGACCGCCGCCCTCTACCTGGCCCGCGAAGGCCAAGATACGCTCGTCATTGAGCGCGGCGGCTTGGGCGGGCAGGTGGGCCTCACCCAAACGCTGGACAATTTCCCCGGCTTCGACGAGGGGATTTCGGGCAGCGAATTCGCGGAGCGCTTGGGTCGGCAAGCGCGGCGCTTTGGCGCCGAGATCATGACCCAGGACGTGACAGCGATTGTGCCGCAGAGGCCATTCTGGTGTGCCATCACGCCCGACGGCACGGAGTACGGCGCCAACGCCGTGCTGCTGGCGACCGGCGCGCGCTACCGCCGGCTCAACGTCCCGGGCGAGGAAGCGCTGCTGGGCAGCCGCATTCACTTCTGCGCCACTTGTGACGGCGCCTTCTACAAAGGCGGGCGGCTGCTCGTCATCGGCGGCGGCAACAGCGGCTTCGAGGAAGGCCTGTATCTGACTCGCTACGCCCGCGAGGTGGACATTGTCGAGTTCGCGCCGGAGGTCAAGGCCAGTAAAATTCTACAGGACGAGGTCGCCCAGCACGCGAACATGCGCGTCATTACCAACCACGCCGTGACAGGTTTCCAGGGCAGCCGCCAGCTGGAAGCCGTGCAGGTCACCGACCGCGCCACGGGCAAGGCCCAGGCGTGGCACTACGACGGCGTCTTCGTTTTCATTGGGCTGACGCCCAACAGTCAGTTGGTGCAAGATCAGGTGGAGACGGACCCGGGTGGCTTCATTGTTACGGACAAGGCGCTCATGACCGCTCGGCCCGGCCTGTTTGCGGCGGGGGATGTGCGCGTGGGCTCGACCAAACAGGCGGCGTCGGCCGCTGGCGAAGGCGCGACGGCGGCGCTGATGATCCGCGAGTATCTGAAGCAGGCGCGTTAGCCTCGCGGGCGCGGCCCAGGCGCTGCGCTCTTTAACCTGGCCGGGACTATAATGCGGCGCTAGTTGCCGCTTGCCGATCACGCTGCCGGAGGGCCAGGGCTTCACGCATGGAATGTCCCCACTGCCACGCTCGTAATCCCGACGATGCCCGTTTCTGCAATAATTGCGGCCAGAAGTTGGATGCTGCCCCGCCCTCGGCGGTGCCCGCGCCCGCCGCCACTTTTAGCCCCACGCGCACCGCACCACCCGTGCCGGCCGCCCTGGCAGAAAAGCTCCTGGCCGCGCGCTCGGCGCGCGCCATGGAGGGTGAGCGGCGCGTCGTCACCATGCTGTTCTGCGATGTCAAGGGCTCCACCGCCGCCGCCGGGCAACTCGATCCCGAAGAGTGGACCGACATCATGAACGGCGCCTTCGAGCAGATGATTCGGCCCGTTTACCAGTTTGAGGGCACGGTGGCGCGCCTGATGGGCGACGCGCTGCTGGCCTTCTTCGGCGCGCCACTGGCGCATGAGGACGATCCCGAACGCGCCGTGCGCGCCGGCCTGGCCATCGTGGAGGCCATGCGCCCATATGGCCAGATCGTCCGACGTGACTGGGGCCTGGACGTTGACGTGCGCGTGGGTATCAACACAGGTCTGGTCGTGGTTGGCGCGGTCGGCTCCGACTTGCGCAT
>JBBRZY010000050.1:0-13070 GCA_038252885.1 Anaerolineales bacterium
CTCGGTTGAGCACCCGGTGATAGGTCTGAAACTGACGCTCTTCGCTCAGCCCCATAATCCGCAACACCGCCGTGACCGTGCGGCGGCCCGGCACCAAGATCGCGCCGATCAGCAGGACCTGGGCGTGCTGCCAAATGCAGTTGGAAAAGTGCGGCGCAAAGACCTGAATCAGGCTAAGATAGTCGCTGGGCAGGGTAGGCATGGGCAATCCTCTTGGCCGAGAATTGCCGTAGCTTACCCTGCTCTTTCAGCTCTGGCGACTGGATAAAGTCTAGCTAAGAACACGCTTGTTTTGTCCGCCAACCTTGCTGGCAAACGGGAACCGGGAATGAACCCTGCCTTAGCTTTCATCCGCAAGCTGCGTCAGAACCAGATCGTCGTCTGGGCCGTCGCGACGTTCGTCGCGAATTGGCTCTTACTGGCGTTCAGCATATTCGTCGCCGTGAACGTCGCTACGATTAATCGTGGTTCGTCGGAGTACGGAATATTTTTGCTGACTCTATTGGTTGGCGCGCTCAACATTCTGGCACCCATCGGCCTGGGCGTGTACCTGTTGTTACGCAAGCCGGGCCGAGCCGCAGCCGGCTTTTTCATCGGCTATGCCCTATTTCTGGCCGCGATTTATCTCCTCTATGCCTGGGACAAAGCGCAATATCAATGACAGCGGCCCATTTACTGAAGTACGCGCAATAATGCTTGGGTACCCCATGCCCTCCTTCCCTGCCACCCCGCCCCCGCTCCCCCGCCTGCCCAAGACCGCTCAAATGCGCGCCATCGAGCGCGCCCACGCCGGCCGCGACATTCGCCTGATCTTGATTGAGTTGTATAACCAATTGGGGAGCCAGGCCGCCGTCGCCGCCGCCCTGGGCCTCACCCAGGTCACGGTCCTGCGCTGGTTCAATCGCTGCGGCATCCACACCGCCACCTGGACCGAGGCCTTCTTGGCCCCGCCCCTCGGCGCGAGGATAAAAAAAACCCCAACTGAGGGGGGGCAGTTGGGGTGACAGACCGGCGAACCGGACCATCACGACTATTGTACCAACTTCCCCACCAAATGCAAGACCTATTCGCCCATATTACCCACCGGAATCATTAATGTTTACCAATCTTTGGGAGGCGTTCCATTTGCGCAACAACCACCTGACGGCCCTAGCGCTCTCAGTCTCCCCTCCCCGCTGGCCGCCCCGGCCGCCCCAGCTCCCCCTTGCGATCATTCGTCACCAAAACCCTGCCCCGCTGAAACCAATCGCCCGCACCTATCATGCGCCGCCGCCCTCGCCCGGTCCCAGAGTACAATAGCCCCATGCCCATCGCCCCCAACAGCTACGATCAGGTGCCGTACCTCAACCGCACGCACGTCCGCACCCATCCCGACCGCATGGCCACCATGGCCACCCTGCTGGGCCTCCAACCTCCGCCCCTCGCCACCTGCCGCGTGCTCGAGCTGGGCTGCGCCAACGGTCACAACCTATTGCCCATGGCCCTCAACGTCCCCGCCAGCCAGTTCGTCGGCGTTGACCTCTCCGCCCGCCAGGTGGCCGACGGCCAGGCCGCCGTGGCCGAGCTGGGGCTGACCAACCTCCAGCTGCATCACGCCTCCATCCTCGATGTCGACGCCAGCTACGGCCAGTTTGACTACATCCTGTGCCACGGCGTCTACTCCTGGGTGCCCGCCACCGTGCAAGACAAAATTTTGGCGATCTGCCGCGACAACCTCACCCCCCACGGCGTGGCCTACATCAGCTACAACACCATGCCCGGCTGGCACGACAAAATGCGCGTGCGTGAGATGCTGCTCCATCACGTGCGCCACATCACCGACGCCCGCGAGCGCATCCGCCACAGCCGCGAGTTCATCCAGGCCCTGGCCGAAATCGTCGCCCCGGCCGAGGCCGCCGAGCTCAGCGCCTATGGCGCCACCCTGCGCGCCGAAGCCGAAATCGTCTCCACCCAAGACGACGACTACATCTATCACGAGTACCTCGAAGACAGCAACCTGCCAATCTACTTTCACGAGTTCGCCGCCCGCGTCGAGCAGCACGACCTGCAATACCTGGGCGACGCCGACCGCGGCCTCAAGGCCCTCGAGAGCGTCATGCCGCCCACCGCCCAGCCCCTGGCCCAGCAATACAGCAGCGGGCTGACGGCCCTCGAGCAGTTCTTCGACTTCCTCTCCAACCGCACCTTTCGCTCCTCCCTGCTGGTGCACAGCGCAGCCCCCGTCGACCGCAGCGTGCCCAGCTACCGGCTCAAATCGCTCTGGGTCCGGGCCGCGCTGCGCCCGGTCAACCCCGACGCCGACCTGAGCACCGCCGAATACGAAGCCTTCGCCACCGAGGGCAGCAGCAACACCTATTCCACCGCCCACCCGGTCACCAAGGCCGCCTTGCAAGTGCTGGCCAACGCCCACCCGCGCGCCGTGGCCTTCACCGATCTGGTGACCCAGGCCTGCGCCCTCACCTACGCCGACCCGTCCATGGCCGGCAGCCGCGTCACCCTCACGCGCGAGGCCGACTCGCTCGGCCAGAACTTGCTGCAAGGCTACACCCACGACAACGCCCTGGTCGACCTGCACGCCTTCGCCCCGCCGCTGGCGCTCACCCCCAGCGCGCGCCCCACCGCCCTGCCCAGCGCCCGCTTTCAGGCCATCTTTGGCCGTAACGTCACCAACCCCTACCACCATCACATCCAACTCGATACAGTCAGTTGGTACCTGGTCCCGTTCCTCGACGGCACCCGCGACCTGGCCGCGCTGGTGGCCACCGTGTTAGCCAACTCCTCCCTCGCCATCGAAAAGGGCGGCGAAGAGTTGACCGACGAGACCGTCTTGCCCACGCTCGTGGCCAACCAGGTGGATACCTGCCTGCACACCCTGGCGCACCTCGGGCTGCTGCTCGACGATTAGCGCGGTGGCCGGCCCGCTTGCGCCCCGTCCGCTGGCGGCGCGTTTGGTCGTGAAAACCCTCGCTTAGGCACTATACTTGCTCTCTATTCCCCTATGACTACTTGGTGGCGTGCTATGCATGAGTCGGCCTGGTTCCCCTGGGCCTGGCGGGTAGCGTTCTCCGGCCTGTGTTTGGCGGCCATTTTCGTGCTGCGCGGCGAACAGCGCCTGCAAGCCGCCGGCGAGCCGCCCACCGAATACCTCGCCCGCTCCGGCGAAACGCTGGCCGAAGTCGCGCGGCGCTTTCACATTCGCCCGCTCGAACTGCTGCGCGCCAACGGCCCCGCCCCCACCGCCGACCTGGCCGCCTACCTCAAGACCGAGCTGGCCCCCGGCCAAATGGTGCGTCTGCCATCCGTCACCCGCCACGCCGGCCGCCCGCCGCACGACGCCGTTGCCCCCACCCCCCTCCCGGCCACGCCCTTCCCGGCCGTCCTCAACCACCTGGGCCACCCCAAGTTTGTGCTGGCCGACTACATGCTCTGGTACAGCCCCTCGGTCTTCGACGGCACCAAGACCTTCGACCTCCCCGCCGCCGGGCCGTACTCCTCCTCCGACCCGGCCACCATCCGGCGGCAAGTGGCCGAGGCCCAGCAAGCCTGCCTCGATGGCTTCGCCGCCCACTGGTACGGCCCGTTCGACCCGGTCACCACCCACAACTTCGACCAACTCCTGGCCGCCTCCGCCGGCACGCCCCTGCAGCACGCCGCGCTGCTGCTCACCAACACCTGGCCCGGCACCACCGAGCAGACGATGATCGACGCCATCAACCACGTGCTCACCTACTGGGTGCAGAGCCCCAACTACCGCCAGGTCGACGGCCGGCCGCTGCTGATCTTCACCGACATGAACCGGCCCTTCGGCAACGACGCCGCCTCCCTCGCCGCCTGGACCCGCATCCGCGCGGCGACCGACCCCAACCACACCACCCTCTGGATGGCCGAGGGCCTGTACACCCAATACAACCCCCTGTTCGACGGCCTGTATGTCTATCGCATTGACCACCGTGACTATCCCGAGGCCTACCTCAAGCAGTCGCGCTACGCCAGCCTGCTGCACGCGCTCGAGCAGCAAGGCGGGCTGCCGCTCGGCGGGCTCTACTGGGCCGACAGCATCGCGCCCGGCTACGACGACACCCGCGCCGGCAACACCCTCAACGACTATCGCAACCCCTCCCCCGCCTTCGCGCGCGACCGGCGCGCCGGCGGCTACTACGCCGACACCTTTGCCGCCACCACCGGCACCAACGGCGATTTTCTCCTGATCAAATCGTTCAATGAGTGGGTCGAAGGCACCGCCATCGAGCCTAGCCGCGGCGAAGGCGATTTGTACCTGAATCTCACCTGCCAGTACGCCAACGCCTATCGCCAGCGCTAAGACCGGCTTATTAGCGCCTGGCGTAGCCGCTTTTGCCTAGCCGCCCCTCAGTCCCGCGCGCCGCCCCCCTTGAGTCCCTCCTTTATCCCACTCTCCCCACCTCCACCTCCAGCCTCATCGAAAAACTCCCGCCTGTAGGACAAGCGCCGACAGCGCCTTAAGCCTCCCACGGATGGCGGGAGCCGCGCACGGCCAGTAGGATGGAAGCAGCCAGTTTTCTGGCAGCAAACCGACGTCTCCAGGAGATTGCTCATGACCAAGCGCCCCCGCCGGCGCAGCCCGGCCCCCTTGCCCGCGACATCCCCCGTCTCGCCCGTGCCCGACGCCGATTACGGCAAAGGCGCCGTCGAAGGCGAGCCGGGCGGCGCACAGCCTGGGCCCAGCCGCCCGCCCGCGCCCCAGCCCCCCACGCCGCAGCCGGCCGACGCGCCGACACCCGTGCCCGCCAAACGCTAAGGTTCAGCCGGAAAATCAAACGGCGCGCACCCAAACCAATCTGGGTGCGCGCCGTTGTCGTTCAAGGTCGCGCTGCGTGCTTTTGCGGGCGTACGCCCGGCTGAGGAAAACTGCCGGTTAAATGAGCGAGAGCCGGGGACGCCGATCCCCGGCTCTCTCACAAGGAGGAGAAGAAGACTATGCTCTTCTGATAAAGAGAATACCCCAGGTGGCCCGGCCCTGCCCAACCGCCGCCCTACGGCTAGGCTACGCCCACACTCCGCCCGCCGCCCCCAACCGCCGCCGCTGGCTCATTTCAGCTTGGGCTGTCAAATACCCGCGTCAAACCACCCCCCTATGACCATTCAATCCGAACTGCCGCGCCCTCGCCCGCTTAGCTTCTCGGTCACCTTTGGTCTGAAAAACCGCCCTCGCATTGAAATCCACCCCGGCCAACGAGCTTGTAGTCCTTATCTGACACGCCCATCAGCCACATCCGACACTGATTCTCCGCTTTTCGCTGATACCCCCCACCCGCCGCCGCGCGTATAGTCTTGACTGTAACGACCTGGCTGACAGGCCAGGCGCCAAGGTTCACGGCGGATTTATCCGCTACCTAAACCGTGTGGCTTAGTAGGCTAACCAAAGGAGCTATGCAATGATCAACTTTATCGTTTGGCTGATTGTCGGTGGTTTGATTGGCTGGGTGGCCAGCCTGGTGATGCGCACTGACGCGCAGCAGGGCACGCTCTTGAACATCATCGTCGGCATCGTCGGCGCGTTCGTCGCCGGGCTGGTGCTCACGCCGTTGTTCGGCATCGGTACCATCAACAGCCCCGACTTCAGCCTGCCCGCGCTCTTGCTCTCGCTGCTGGGCGCCATCATCCTGCTGGCGGTGGTCAACCTGTTCCGCCGCGGCAGCGTCCGGTAAGGCTTAGTTTCACCTAGTCTGCCAACGCACGGGGCCGGTCAGAGACTATCTGCCCGGCCTCGTTCGTTTTTAAGTGGTCACCAGCGGGGTCGGCAAAAATTCGCAGCGGTTCTGGTAGACCACGTAGCTGCCGGTCGGCAGCAGCACAATCCGCGAGACCGAAGCGTTGTTGAGCAAGAACGACAGCTTGTACGGCGGGCTGACATCCATGAGCGCATTGACAATGTGCGAGTAAAAGCCGCCGTGGCTGACGACGCCCACGTGGTCTTCGGTGCCGCCGTGCCGCGCCAGCAGCTCGGCCACCACCCGGCGCGCGCGGCGCGGGCGGTCTTCGGCCGCCTCCAGGCCACCGGCCCACCACCCGCCGTCGGTCAGCGTGTCGGGCAGCACCAACTTGGGGTAGGCCTGGGCGAAGTAGCCTCGGCCATTACCCGGCCGGCCCACGTAGTGGTTCGGCTGTTCTTCGATGAACAACCCGCCCTCTTCGTGCCAATCACTCCAAGCCGTCAGCGGCAGGCCCAGCCGCTCGGCGATGATCGTGCCCGTGTTGACCGCCCGTACCATCAGGCTGGCATACAGGTGGGTCAGCGTGATGCCGCGCCGGTTCTGTGGGTCGTACACGGCCGTGTGCGCGTCCGGATGCTGCTCGGCCAAAAAGTCGGCCACGCGCGCGGCCTGTTGTTTGCCCAGCGCCGTCAGCTCGGGGTCATGCGTACGCACCTCATCGGTCGCGTTGCGCGCGGCCAGGGCGTTGTTCTCAGATTGGGCGTGGCGAATAAAATAGAGTTCCATGCGGAAAAGACAACCTTTGTTTGGAAGTAGGGGGAATACCGAACCGGGCCAACCCGCCCACGCGGCATCACATTTCGATGCGCCCAATTGTATCAGACGCTGATTAAGCGGAGCTCAGCCTTCGCCGTCTTCAAATTTGAACAGCCCCGTGGCATCCGCGCCCAGCAGCCCGGCTTGCAGGGCGCGTTTATCCACCGGCGCCAGGCGCCCCACCATGGCGGGGGTCAGCACCGCCACCTTGCCCACCACCTCCATGTGGTCGGCGATGGCGTCCAGCGCGGCGTCGTCCGTCTCCCAGTTCAGCCGGTCGAAGCGCGCCAGGTTCACCGGCCTGGTGTAGGCCCGCAAAGTCTTCTCGCCCAGCGCATTGAAGTAGTCTTCAAAGTAACTGATGACCAACTCGCGCACCGTCCGGTGGATCGGCTCACGGTAGCGCAGCCCGCTGAAATTGCTCTTGGCCAGCGCGCCCCAGTGCCCGTCCACCTGAAACAGCGCCAGCAAATGGTCGTCGTCGCGGTCGTTGGGCAGCATATCCAAGATGCGCGCCCGGTGGCCCAACCGCCGCAGCATGGCCGCCGCAAAGATCGCGCCATCGTAACAATGCGCCGTCCGGTCGCGTACCACGTTCAAGGCGCAGCGATACCGGTCCTCATGGCTGTAAGCCAAAGTGTCGAGAAAAGCCTGGATCAGCAAGGGCGACGTGAGCCCTGCCAACAATTGCGTTTCGGCAGGGGTTAGCTCTGAGGCGAGGGTAGACATAGTCTGTGAATGGGCACCCAAGGGACTCAAGCGAACGAGTCGGGCCGGATACGTGGAAGATTATAGAGTAGCTTATAAGATTTGCGCCCGCCGCCATACAAAAACGAAGCCGGCGCAAGCCGACTTCGCCATAGGAACTATAGTGTTGCCTTCAACTGCCCGACCGACTTCACTCGGGACCGCTCACAGGCTCCGGCCCTCTTGTACCTGCCCTCCCCCGGCCCCGCCCCGATCATCCGCCTCCCCTTTTTCTCTTTCTCTTTCTTTTTTCTCTGCCTTTCTATCCTATAAACCCCACCCACGCCCCCGCCACCGCCGCCAATATCAACATCGCGCATAGCCCCCCGGCCACGCCCGCCACCGCCGCCCACTGCCACCCCACCCGGCACACGGCGCGCACCGCCAGCACCGTCAGCAGCAGCCCATACACGCTCAGGCCCAGCAGCAGCAGCCCGCGCGCCGGGTCCGGCACAGCGAGCACCACGCCCAGCGCAGCCAGCATCGGCGCGGCATAGGCGGCACAGGCAAAGGCCAGCCGGTCGTACACCGCGCGTCGGAACACCCCGGCCCCAGCGGGCGGCGCGGCGTCGGCCAGCGGCTGGCGTGCCGAGCGCTGCGGCCGGGCCCCCAGGCCATACGCCTCCAGGTGCGCGGCCAGCGCGCCGGCCACAGCCGTGCCGGCGGCAAACGCCCCCGCGCTCAGGCCTGCCAGCACCACATACGCCAGGCCCAGCGTGGGCAGTTTGGCCCCGTGCCACACGCTCAAGCCCGCAGGCAGCAGCGCACCCAGGGCCGCCGCCGCCAGGCACCAGCGCAGCGCCCGGTCCAGGCTCGCGGCCGAGTGGGCGGCCAGCCCTTCAAACGTGCCCACGCTCGGATGCGTCAGCGCCAGCAGCCAGGCCCGCCGCCAATCGCGTGACCGGATGGCAGCGGCCCGCATCGAGCGCGCGGCCGGGTGCGGCTCGGCCACCGCCGGCGTGGGGGCCGGCGGCCGGGCCGTCTCGACCGGCGCAGCCGGGGCCGGCGCACGGGCAGAAACCGCGTTCGTTTTGGTGGCCGACCCAGCGGTCGGCGTGGACAAAGTGGGTAGAGACGACATCAGACCTCCTGCGCGGCGCATCAGGCGCTGCGCGCACGAGGTTTAATGCAAGAGGCGTGCTAGCCGGCCGGCGCGTCTGGTTTGAAAGGCTCGCGGAACGTAAAGGCGTACGGCGTCGGGCCGTGGTCGCGCAAATGCGCCAGCCGCTCGCGGGCCTCCGCGAAAGTCGGTCGCGTGCCGGCCGGCAACCACCACAGCGTTTGGAACGGGCCCTCGAACGGCTTAAACCACTCGCGCCGGCGGCGCACCGCCCCGGCATGGTCGCTGCGGTACACATAACCGCTCAACGCCTCCAGCGAGGTCCACACCGACATGTTAAGCAAAATCGTCTCGTCTTCCGGGTAGGGCCGAAAATCGGTCGCGTTGCCGGCGTCGCTCTGCAAGCGCCACACGAAGCCAGGGCTGGCATCGGCCAGCGCGTTGAGCGTCACCAGTCCGGCCGCGAAGTCCGCCAGCCGCGGGTCGTCCAACGGCGCGACCAGCCGGCCGATATTCATTTGCGCCAGGTGAAATTGAGCGTCAGGCATCGGCCTGTTTTACCACACCTTGTGGCATCGGACCCACGCCCGACCCCCGACGGGCAGCCCGCTTCCGGGCCAGTATCGCTGCGCATCATCCGCTCCGCGTGAAACAGATTTGTCCGGCCCTGAAGAAAAAAACCGGGCCAGTCAGCAAAGCCAACTGGCCCGGTCATCACATTTCTGTAGTTACAAGTTCAGCCTATTACCACCCTCCAACTTCTTCTCCGACTTCCGACCTCTGACCTCCGACCTCTACTTCCGCCTCACCGTCCACACCGCGCCGGCCGCCACCGCCGCCATCAGCCCCACCAGCGCCGCCAGCGTCAGCGCGTCCGGCGCGATCACCGGCTGGCCGCGCAGCGCCTGCCAGGCCAGCAGCAGCGTCAGACCCACATAGCCCAACCCCGCCACGCGCAGCAGCCGCGCCCGCTTCTCATCGGCCAACTGTGTCGCGCGCGCCAACGCCAGGCCCAGCAGCGGCAGCGCCTGAAAGCCGTGCAGCCCCACAAAGTGCGCCACGCGCAGGTCGCCCCCGACCGTGCTCCAGCCCACCAGCGGCAGCCCCGGCCCGCCGTCCTCCACCCCCACGCTATGCGCGCCAAACGTCGCCGGCGCCTGCCCCGCCTGCATCGTGGCCGTCTGCGCCGCGCTCGGGCTCGACGTCATCACGAAGGCCAGCCCCATGCCCAGCAGCGCCGACGCCAACCCCCAGCGCAGCGCGGCCCCCACTGCGGCCTCCGGCAGGCGTTGGCGCAGCAGCAAGCCGCCGACCACCAGCCCGGCCAGAAAGACCAGCACGATCATCAGACCCATCGAGCTGAAGAGTGCGGCGTCCAGCGTCGTGCTCAGGTTGAAGTGGCTCGTGCGACCGCGCACCACTTGCAGAATGATGATAACCAGCTCGAACACCAGGCCCCAGGTGGTCAGGTGACCGAGAACCGCCACCAGCCGCCGGTGGCCGGTCACGTAGCCCAACAGCCAGGCCAGCGTGCCGCTGTAGAAAATAGTCGAGACCGCAAACTTGAACGGCTTAAGCCAGGCCGGCGCGCCCGTGATCGTGCGCGGGTCCACCGCCAGCCCGATCAGCGTGGCCACGGTCAACGGCAGGGCCACAGCCGCCAGCAAGGTCAGCGGCCAACTGCTGGCCCACATCACGCGGGCCAAAGTGGGCAGGCCGCCCGGTGCAGCGGCAGTCGGAGATTTGGGTGTCAATGCGGCAGTAGCGTTCATGGCGGCTCCTATCACAGCGGCGACAATGCAACCACTCTAGCAAACCCGCCCCGCCCCACCGAGTGCCAAACGTCACCGTGCCGGTCACGCTTCCAACCATGACCTGCCTCCTGCTCGCTGCCAACTGGCGACCGCCTACGCGCCCACCCCGCCTATAATCACCCCCAAGCGGCGGGCCGGCGTCGGCGCGCCCAACCCTCAGGAGACCCCATGACTATTCATATTGACATGATCGGGCTGGCGGTGAACGACCTGACGAAGGCGCTGGCCTTCTACCGGCTGTTGGGGCTGGCCATCCCCGAACCGGCGGCGGGCGAAGACCACGTCGAAGTCATCACCCCCAACGGCTACCGGCTTGCCTGGGACACCGTGGCGATGCTCAAGACCATTGACCCGAACTGGGTCCAGCCCGTCGGGCACGCCATCGGGCTAGCCTTCAAGTGCGACACCCCGGCCGAAGTGGACTCAACCTACGCCGCGCTGCTGGCCGCCGGCCACACCGGCCACCGCGCCCCGTGGGACGCCTTCTGGGGCCAGCGTTACGCCAGCGTGCTCGACCCGGACGGTAACCTGGTGGACCTCTTCGCGCCGCTGCCGAAAGCTTAGGCGGTCGCCTTCCGCTTCCGTGGCCGCTTGGGCCGGATCAGAAGCACGCCCCGGCACGTGGCCGCGCCGCAGCGGCAAGCATAGCGCGCCGTAAACTCCTTGCGCCAGTGGCCGTCGCGCTCCAGGCGGTAGTCATACACCAACTCCTCGCCCGGGCGAATGTTGCGCAGCGCCTCAATGAAGATGCGGCCGTCATCGTCCACCGCCTCGCAGTTGGGCGCGCACGAGTGGTTAATGAAGCGCGCCTCGTTCCCGTCCACCGCGCCGTCAATCACCGTGTCCGCGTCCACCGTAAACAGAAACGTGTGCGGCTCATCCACTGCATCGTCGTCGTAGCGGCGGTCGGCCTCGGCGTCGGAGATGCGCTCGCCGGTGTACTCGATTAGCCGCACCCCGCGCCGGATGCGCCGCGTGGCAAACACCCCCGTCCCCTCGATCGGCGAGGCCCGCAGCTCAAACGGCCACCCCGCGTCCCCCGCCATCAACTGGCCTTCAGCGCCCCAAACGCAGCGAACGGCCCCTGCTTGTGCAGCACCTCCACCCGCGCAAAGCCGCTGGCGCGCAGCAGGTCGAGCTGGTAAGTCAGCGAGCGCGGCGAGTCCTCCGCCTCGATGTACGCCAACACCGTGTCGCGGTAGGCCTCGCCCTTAAGGCCCGTCAGATACTCGCCATAGCGCCGCCACATCAGCGCCTGCACCGCCGGGTCATCGTGCGCAATCAAGTCCGCAATCCACAGCGCGCCGCCCGGCCGCAGCGCCGCGTGCAGCTTAGCGAACGCCGCCTGCCACTCGTCGTCGCCGCGCAGGTGGTGCAGCACCGCCGCCGCCAGAATAATGTCGAACTGCCCCGCGCCAGGGTCGTAGGCGCGCAGGTCGGCCTGCACCGTCGTCACGCGGCCCGTCGTCTGCGGCTGCACCCGCGCCGCCGCCCGGTCGAGCATCGGCCGGCTCAGGTCGAGCAGGGTCACCTCTAAATTCGGGTGCGCCTGGAGCAGCTTCAGGCTGTAGTTGCCCGCGCCGCAGCCCACATCCAGCGCCGCGCGTGCGCCCGGCGTGGTCGCGGCCGCCGCCTGCACCACCAGCTCCAGCACCAGCGGCGCATCCATGCTGGCGCTCTGGCCGGTCTCCAAGTTAGCAAAGCGCTCGACGTCAGCGTCGAAACGCGCGCGAATTTGATCGGGCGTCGATTTAGGAGGCATAGGGTGGGTTAGCTTAGCCGGGGCCGGTGATGCCGGGCTGCGAGCGCACGCACGTCACGCTGCCGCCGTCGGCATGGGCCAGCGTGGTGCCGGGCGTCACGGTCGCCACCAGGCTGTCGGTATTGGCATCGTACAGCGCGCTGTCGAACACAAACCCGGCCCGGAAGGTGAACACGCTGCCGGTTGGGTCAAAGTCGTATGTTCCCGCCGTGGCGCCGCCGCCCGGGCCTGACGTCCAGCTTACGTCCGGCTGCGGCGCGAAGGTCAGCCGGCCGGTGTAAGCCCCCAACCCGTTCTCGATGCCATTGCAATCGAACGCACCTTCGTACGTAGTCACCACCACCGTCGGCGCGGGCGTCACCGTCGGCGCGGGATAGTCGCCGCTGAGCGCGCACGCCAGCGTGCCGGCCAGCACAGCCGCGAGCGCGAGCAGGCCGGCGAAGTTGCGGTGCAGTGCGGTTTTCATAACGACCTCATCTTTTACCCACCCCCCGTCCGGCCCCGTCCGAATGATTATCCCACGCTCTTGGTCCTACCTTTTTCTTTTTCTCTTTCTCTTTTCTTTGCTTTTAGTCCACCCAGTCCAGCGTGCGCGTCACGGCCTTCTGCCACCCGGCGTACAGGCGCGCGCGCTCGCCCGCCTCCATGTTCGGCGTCCAGCGTTTATCCTCGCCCCAGTTGGCGCGCAAATCATCCACCTGCGCCCACACGCCCACCGCCAACCCCGCCGCATACGCCGCGCCCAGCGCCGACGTCTCCGCCACCGTCGGTCGAATAACCGGCACGCCCAGCATGTCAGCCTGAAACTGCATCAGCGTCTCGTTGAACACCATCCCGCCGTCCACCTTGAGCGCGCTCAAGTTCACGGCCGGCCCGGCGTCGTGGTGCATCGCGTCGAGCACCTCCCGCGTCTGAAAGGCCGTCGCTTCCAGCGCCGCGCGCGCCAGGTGGCCCTTATTCACAAACCGCGTCAGCCCGGCGATCACGCCGCGCGCGTTGTCCTTCCAGTGCGGCGCATACAGCCCCGAGAAGGCTGGCACAAAATAAATCCCGCCACTGTCCGGCACGCTCTGCGCCAGCGGCTCGATCTCGGCCGCGCTGGCGATCAGCCCCAGATTGTCGCGCAGCCACTGCACCAGCGCCCCAGCGATGGCAATCGAGCCTTCCAGCGCGTACAC
>JBBRZY010000051.1:0-12807 GCA_038252885.1 Anaerolineales bacterium
CGGCTGAGGTCTTCGTTCGGCCCAAACTGCGTCGGGTTGACGAAGATGCTGACGCCGACGTGGTCGCACTCCTGCCGCGCGCGCTCGACCAGCGACAGATGCCCGCGATGCAGGAAGCCCATGGTGGGCACCAGCCCGAACGTGCCGGGCAGGGCTACCCGTGCCTGCCGCAATTCAGATAGTGATGAGATTGTTTGCATAGTTCGCGCACATAAAGGGGGACTCAGGGGACGCAAGGGACTCGGGGGCGGCGGCTATCACATCCGGCTCATTCACCGCCGCCGCGAAATACTACCCAACAGCATCCGTTACACGCGCAGCGGGTACAAAATCCGTTGCCGTTACCAGTCGCCACAGCACGGTGTTCACTGGCACCGGCACGCCCAGGCGCTCGCCCAGCCTGGCCACGGCCCCATTAATGGCCTCAATTTCGGTCGGCGCGCCTCGGAGTATATCCTGAAACATGGACGATTGGTTGGAGGCAGTTGCGTCCGCCACGGCGCGCACGGCGGCGGCCGGGTCAGCGAAGGGCAGGGCGATGCCTTGGGCCCGGGCCACGGCCGCGCACTCGTCGGCTTCGTCCTCCAGTAGCAGGGCGGCGGTGGGGCGGAGCAGCAACTCGACATTCGGCACGCGCAGCAGCGCCGTGAGCGCGTTGATGCCGCAGTTGACGACCAGCTTGCCCCACAACAGGCCGTCCACTTGGGCCGGCGGCACGGCCTGGCTCTCGAAGCCGCCCGCACCCAGCACCTCGGCCACCCAGGCGGGCGCGGCCACCTGCGTGATCCCTCGCCCGCCGGGGCGCACGCGGCCGGGGCCAAGCAGCGTTGCGCCCATCGTCGTCACGCCCAGCGCCGCGCGCGGACCAAGCTGTTCCAAATTGCCCAGTCCGTTTTGCAGCGTCAGCGCCAGCCCGCCCGCCGTCAAGTAACGCGGCAGCACGGCGGCGATGGCCGGCGTCTGCCAGGCTTTGACCAGCACCAGCGCCAGGTCGGCCGGGGGCGCAGGGTCGCCCAGGCGCACGGCCCGCACCGGCACCGATTGCGCTTTGCCGCCCGCCGGCTCCACGCGGATGCCATGCGCGTTCAGCGCCGCGAGGCCGGCCGGCCAGGTGCCGACGAGCGTCACCTCGGCCACCGGCGCGAGGCCCGCCGCGAACAGGCAGGCCAGCGCGCCGGTGCCGAACAGAGTGATGTTCACCAAACGGGCGTTAGGCCAGCCGGGCGTTGGCGTTCTGCGCGTCGGCTTCCAGCGCCGCCAGCAGCTCGCGGAAGACTTCGTCGCCCATCTCGGTGGCGTGCTCGGGCGCGGGGAAGTGCTGCGTCTTCACATCCTGGATGTACTCCGCAAAGGCGCGGCCCATCACCTCGTGCAGGTTGGCATATTGCTTGACGAACTTGGGCGTGAAGCGGTCGAACAGCCCCAGCAGGTCGTGCGTGACCAGCACCTGCCCGTCGCAGCCGGAGCCCGCGCCGATGCCGATGGTCGGGATGCTCAGGCGGTCGCTGATGAGCTCGGCCACGCGGTCGGGGATGGCCTCCAGCACCAGCGCGTAACAGCCCGCGTCTTCCAAAATGTGCGCGTCGGTCACCAGTTGGTGCGCGGCCTCGGCGCTCTTGCCCTGCGTCTTGAACCCGCCCAGTTGGTGCACGCTCTGCGGCGTCAGGCCGAGGTGGCCCATGACCGGGATGCCGGCCGCCACGATGGCCTCGATGGTGCCGGCCATGTGCCGCCCGCCTTCGAGCTTGATGGCGTCCATGCCGCCTTCTTGCAGCATCCGCCCGGCGTTGCGCACGGCTTCGGCCACCGACACCTGATACGACATGAAGGGCAGATCGCCGACCAGGTGCGCGCTCTTCGCGCCGCGCGCCACGGCCTTGGCGTGGTGCAGCATATCGTCCATGGTCACGGGCAGGGTGGTCTCGTAGCCCAGCACCACCATGCCGAGCGAGTCGCCCACCAGAATCGCGTCCACGCCGGCCTGATCGAGCGCCAGGGCGGTGGGGTAGTCATAGGCGGTCAGCATAGCAATTGGGTCACCGCGCTCCTTCTTCTGGCGCAGGTGATGGGTGGTGATCTTCTTGCGGGGTTGCGTGGGAGTGGTCGACATGGCTATCTTCTCCTTTGAGTAAGATGCGCGTCTCCCCGGCCAAGCCAGGGGAGTGGGTTAAACTTGCTTCCTGCCGCCGTCTCGGTCAGTGACGATCCGAGCGACACCCCTATTATAGCGCCATCGCCCGCCGCGTTTCAACCTTCGGCTGGCCTACGGCTCCTCATTAACTGCCTGCAAATGCCTTGTATTCCCGCTGCCCCCAATCAAAAATCAGAAATCCCCAATCAAAAATCCATTTTGCCTCTTGCATGTAGAACAATTATTCCTCATCATAAGGGCTGGCTAACGACAAGGAGGTTCAGATGATTGTGCGAATGTGGCACGGCCGCGTGCCGAGCGAGAAGGCCGAAGACTATCGCAAGTTCCTGAACGACCGGGCGATCTCGGAGTACCGGAAGACGCCGGGCAACATCACCGTGCACGTCCTCGAGCGCCCCGAAGGCCTGGTGACGCACTTCATCACGATGACGTTCTGGAAAGACATGAAGTCCATCCGCGCCTTCGCCGGGGATGACGTGGAAAAGGCCGTCTACTACCCCGAGGACAAGGACTTCCTGCTGGAGTTTGAGCCGCGCGTGGTGCACTACGTCGTCATGGGCGAGGCCGGCGGTGAGGCCAGCCAGAAAAAGTGACAGCATTGACACGAAGATGACGTTTAGGACGATATCAGTGGCGCGGATGACGAAGATGACGTTCTCGAAGGTATTGCTGGCGCGGATGACGATCATGACGTTTAGGATGGTATCCGTGGCGCTAGTGACGGCCATTCGCCCATTCGTCCCGGCCCTCGCCTTTCCCTTTAGACCCTTTATGCCCTCTAGGCCCCTTGGTTTCCTCGCCTTCGCTATAATGTCCCACACACCCGCCGCCTTGGAGGAACTGCCCGCCCATGCCTGATCCCCGCGTCCTGCGCCTGGCCCAAGTGCTGGTGGACTACTCAGTCGATGTGCAGCCCGGCCAGCGCGTCATCATCACCGGCACCTCGCTGGCCGGGCCGTTGATCGAAGCGGTCTACGCCGGCGTGCTGGCGCGCGGCGGCTTCCCGCATCTGCTGCTCAACCTGCCGGGGCTAGACCCGCTCTACCTCAGCCGGGCCAATGACGCCCAGCTTGATTACGTCTCGCCTTTTCTGGACGTGGCCTACCGCGAGTTCGACGCCCTGATCGCCGTCGGCGGCGCGGGCAACACGCGCGAGTTAAGCGCCATTGACCCCGCCCGCCAGGCGCGCCGCCGCACCGCCCAGGCCGCCATGCAGGCCGAGTTGTTTCGGCGCACCGCCGCCGGCGAGTTCAAGTGGGTCGGCACGCAGTACCCCACTCAGGCCGTCGCGCAAGATGCCGAGATGAGCCTGAGCGACTACGAGGATTTCGTCTACGGTGCCTGCCACGTGGACGGGACGGGCGACCCGCTCGACCATTGGCGGCAGCGCCATATCGAGCAGCAGCGCCTGATCGACTGGCTGCGCCCGCGTCAGCAGCTGGTGGTGCGTGGCCTGAACGTGGACCTGACGCTCTCCATCGCCGGCCGCACCTTCATCAACGCCGACGGCCAGCGCAACATGCCCGACGGCGAGATCTTCACCGGCCCGGTGGAAGACTCGGTCAACGGCTGGGTCAAGTTCACCTACCCGGTGGTGGCCTTTGGCCGCGAGATCGACGGCATCGAGTTGAAGTTTGAGCAAGGCCAGGTGGTGCAGGCCAGCGCCAAGAAGAACGAAGACTTCTTGCTGAACGCGCTCGACACCGACGCCGGCGCGCGCTACCTGGGCGAGTTCGCCATCGGCACCAACTTCGGCATCACGCGCTTTACGCATTCAATTTTATTTGACGAAAAGATCGGCGGCACCATCCACATGGCCGTCGGCGCGGGCTTCCCCGACACCGGCAGCCAGAACCGCTCCGGCCTGCATTGGGACATGATCTGCGACATGCGCCAAGGCGGCGAAATCTGGGTGGACGGCGACCTGTTCTACCAGAACGGCGCGTTCACCGTCTAGCATCGGTAAAGGACACTTATGGCTCCCATCAAACTGTTATCGTGGAACGTCAACGGCATCCGTGCGGCCGAGAAGAAGGGCTTTCTTGATTGGCTGGCGGCCAGCGGCGGCGCGGTCGTCGCCATCCAGGAGACCAAGGCGCACCCCGACCAGCTTTCGCCTGCGCTGCTGGCGCCGGCCGGCTACACCGCCGCCTGGGCCGCGGCCGAAAAGAAGGGCTACAGCGGCGTCGCCACCTACTCGCGCCAGGCCCCGACTAAAACCCTCGTCGGCATGTCCGAGCCGCGCTTCGACGCCGACGGCCGCGTGCTGATCAGCGAATTCGAGTCGTTCGTATTCTTTAATATATATTTTCCGAATGGCGGGCGCGGGCCAGAGTGGGTGCAGCACAAGCTCGACTTCTACCGGCACTTCCTCAAGCTGGCCCAGAAGTATATGAAGAAGGGCCGCTCCGTCATCGTCACCGGCGACGTCAACACCTCGTACGCCGAGATCGACATTGCCCGGCCCAAGGACAACGCCAAGAAGTCGGGCTTTATGCCCGAGGAGCGCGCGGCCCTGGGCGAGTTCTTCGCCGCCGGGCTGATCGACACCTTCCGGCATCAGAATCCGGAACTGGTGAAGTACACCTGGTGGGATCAGGTCACGCGCGCCCGCGAGCGCGGCGTCGGCTGGCGGCTGGACTACTTCTTCGTCTCGCCCGACCTGCGCGACAAGATCATCTCGACCGAAGTCTGCGACGACATCATGGGCTCCGACCACTGCCCCATCACGCTCACGCTTGATCTGTAAATGCCGGCGTGCTAGGCTGCCCGTGACTGCTGGTGCTCGATCGCTTGCGCCGTTTGGCCGCCTCGCACGGGTCACGTGCACGGCCGCGCTGCTGGCGCTCATGGCGCTGGCGGGTTGCGGCGCGCCGGCGGCCAGCCCCAGCGCGCCGGCCGCCACGGCGGTGCCCACGCTCGTGCCGGCCACCGTAACCGAGTTGGCGCCGACGCTAACGGCCACCAGCGCGCCCGCGTCCACTGACACGCCGCTGCCGGCCCCGCCGCCGACCTTGACGCCCACGGCTGTGCCGCATACCAACGCGGTGGTGCTCATCGTCATTGACGGCGCGCGCTGGACGGAAACTTTGGGCGACCCGACGGCCGAGTTCGTGCCGCACCTGGCGCACGACCTGGCCCCGCTGGGCGCGATCAACACCAGCTTTTACAATGACGGCCAAACCGTCACGCTGCCCGGCCACGCCTCCATGCTCACGGGCGTCTGGCAGACCATTCCCAACGATGGCACGCAGCGGCCACAAGCGCCCACCATCTTCGAGTATTATCGCCAGGCCACCGGCGCCTCGGCCGACCAGGCGGTGTTCGTGCACGGCTCGACTATCGAGCCAGCCCTAACCTATAGTTCACGGCCGGGCTATGGCGCAGACTTTGGCGCGCGCATGTTCTTCAGCGACAATCCGCAGACGCCTTACGACGACGGCATGTGGGCCAATGCCCGCCAGGTGATCGCTGACCTGCACCCGCCGCTGTTGGTCATCAGCCTGCTCGACCCAGACGAAGCCGCCCACCTGAGCCAGTGGGACAACTATCGCAACGCGATCAAACACGACGATGAGATCATTTGGGACTTGTGGCAGCAGCTTCAGGCCGACCCGTTTTACGCCGGGCACACGACGTTGATGGTGACCAACGACCACGGCCGCTACTGTGGCGACGGCTGGCGCGACCACGGCGGCACCGACGATTGCAATCGCCACATCATGTTCCTGGCCGTCGGCCCGGAGATCGCGCCGGGGCAAACGCTTGAACAGCGCCGCACGCTCATCGATATCGCGCCCACCATCGGCCACCTGCTCGGCTTCGGCACGCCGCTGGCCGACGGCCAGGTGATGACGGAGCTCTTTAGCCATTAAGCCGCACCAATGTCCACCCACCCACCCCGGCCCCGGTAATGCCCATGCCCACGCCTGAACTCACCGCCATCCTGGTCACTCGCACCACGGCGGCCGACCTGCGCCACACGCTGCGCTATTTGCAGCGGCAGTCCGCCGTCGGCCGGCTGGAAGTGGTCATCGTCGCGCCTCGGCTGGATGACGCCGCGCTGCCGCCGGAGGCGCTGGCGGGCTTTCATAGCGCGCAGGGCGTGGCCGTCGGCCCCGTCCTCTCGCGCGAGCGGGCGGCGGCGGCGGGTGTGCGCCTGGCGCGCGCCCCGGCGGTGGTGTTCGTGGAAGACCATGTCTTCGCCCATCCCGACTGGGCCGCGACCCTGATTGCCGCCCACCAGGACGGCTGGGCCGCCGTTGGGCCGCTGCTCGAAAACCTGTGTCCCGGTGTGCTCGCGTTGACCGCCCACGTGGGCGACTACGGCCTTTGGTCAGACCCCACCCTGGCCGGGCCGACGGCGCTGCTCTCACGCAGCAACACGGCTTACGATCGGGCCGCGCTGCTGGCGCTCCCCGGCGCGTTGGAAGACTGGCTCGAGCATCAGCCCCGGCTGCAGCGCCACCTGCTGGCGCACGGCCGCCGGATGCTCTTCGAGCCGCGCGCGCGCCTGTGGCACTTGGGCCCCTCGCGTTGGGGGCCGTGGGCCAGAGTGCGGGTAGACATGTGGTGGGTGTATGGCGCGGGCCGCGCACAAGACTGGCCGCCCGCCCGGCGTTGGCTGTACGTGGCGGCCGCGCCGCTCATCCCGCTGCTCAACTTCCCGCGCCTGGCGGCTTTGGCCCGCGGCGGCGGCGCGCACGGCTGGGCGCTCGTGCGCCTGCTGCCCACCCTGGCGCTGATGGCGGTGCTGGCGGCGCTGGGCGAGGTGGGCGGCTACCTGTTCGACCCCGCCCCAGCCCAGGCGCGCATGGACGACGTTGAATTTGATCGGCATCGGTTTCTCTCGGCCCACGACCGCGCCGCCCTGGAAGACTACCTGGAGGCCGTGCTCCCGCGCCCGCCCAGGCCTGCGGCCATGGCGGCGGAGTCAGTTGAGCATAGACTGCCCACCCATGGCTAACGCGCCGCTCATCATCCTCGGCCTCGACGCCGCCGAACCACACTTGTTGAACACCTGGGCGGCGGCCGGCCACCTGCCCACGCTGGCCGGCCTAATGCAGCGCGGCCGCTGGGGCCTCACGGGCGGGCCGGAAACTGTGATCGAGCACGGCGTGTGGTTGTCGCTGCTCACCGGCGTCTCGCGCAGCCGGCACGGCCTGTTCTACTTGCGCCAGCCTGACCCCGGCACGTACCATCTGCGGGTGCTCACCGGCCGCAGTTTGGGCGTGCCGCCGTTTTGGGCCGCGCTGGGTGGCACCGGCCGGCGCGTGGCCGTGGTAGATGTGCCGGAGATGCCGCTCGTGCCAGGCCTGCCGGGGCTGCAGTTGGCCGACTGGGCCGTGCACTATACCGAGGAGCAACCGTTGGCCGAGCCGGCCGGCCTGCTGGCGGAAGCGACCCGCGTGTTTGGCCCGCGCGAGATCGTGGGGGAGGCCTTCAATAGCAACCTGGCCACCGATCGCGCGCTGTTCGAGCGGCTGCGTGCGCGGGTGGGCCGCAAAGGCGCGCTGCTGCGGCATCTGCTCGGACAGGGCGATTTCGATTTGATCTTCGCGGTGTTTTCGGAGGTGCATACCGCCGGCCACCAGTTGTGGGACTATACGCCGGAGGTCACGCCGGGCGCGCCGGCCGGCCCGCTGGCGGGGGCGCTGTTGGCGCTATATCAGGCCGTGGATGCAGAAGTGGGCCGCCTGCTGGCGCAACTGCCGGCCGAGGCCAACGTGCTCATCGTCTCGACGGTCGGGCTGAAGCCTCAATATCCCACCGGCGGGCTGGGCCAGGCGCTGACGCGGCAGTTGGGCTACCAGCCCGCGCCCAGCGGCGGCCGGCCGGTGCGCAGCCCGCTCGACCTGGCGCGCCGGCTGCTGCCCGAAGACCTGCGCGCCCGGCTAAGCTCGGGCCTGTCGCGCGCGCGGCGCGAGGCGCTGCTGGCCGCGCAATTCGTCGCCGGCACTGATTGGGGGCGCACCACGGCCTACGCGCTGCCCAGCAACTTCACCACCCTGCTGCGCGTCAACCTGCGCGGGCGTGAGCCAGCCGGCACGGTGGAACCCGGCGCGGGCTACGAGGCGGTGCTGGCCCAACTCGAAGCCGACCTGGCCGCGCTGGTGGACCCGGTGACGGGCCGGCCGGCGGTGCTGAAGGTAGAGCGGACCACTACGCTGTTCGGCGGTGGCCCGCCGGAGCGTCTGCCCGATTTGTTTGTGGAGTGGCAGACGGCGCGGCATTTCATGGAGCGCGTGGCGCATCCGCAAGGCGACTTGCACCAGCGCCGGCCGGATTTCTATCGCAGCACCGACCATCACCGCACCGGCATCATCGTCGCGGCCGGGCCGGATATTGTGGGGCAGGGGCCGCTGGTGGATGACCTGGACTTGCTCGACCTCGCGCCCACGGCGCTGGCGCTGCTGGGCCAACCCGCGCCGGCCGCGCTGACCGGGCAGGTGGCGAGTTTTGTGCGGGGCCGCGCTTAGGCGGGCGCGGCCTCCGTTATTTGCACTCGCGCCTACTTCGGCTATAGTTCCGCCATGCCATTCTTTGACCTGCCCCTCCCCCAGTTGCAGCACTATAAACCCGAGCGCAACGAACCGGCTGATTTCGACGACTTCTGGGCAACCACGTTGGCCGAGGTGCGGGCGCATCCGTTAGCGGCCACTTTCACGCCGTACGCCGGCCTGTTCGACACCATCGAGGCCTTCGACGTGACCTTTGCCGGTTACGGCGGCCAGCCGATCAAAGCCTGGCTGATGCTGCCGCGCCACCGGACCGGGCCGCTGCCGTGCGTGGTCGAGTTCATTGGCTACGGCGGCGGGCGCGGGCTGCCCTATGACTGGCTGACCTGGTCGAGCCTGGGCTACGCCAACCTGGTGATGGATACGCGCGGTCAGGGCAGTGCCGGCTATCACGGTGACACGCCCGACGCCGAGCCCGAGGGCAGCAATCCGCACTACGCCGGCTTTATGACGCGCGGCGTACTCGACCCGCGCACCTACTTCTATCGGCGCGTGTTCAGCGACGCCGTGCGCGCCGTGGAGACGGCCCGCGCCCACCCAGCGGTGGACCCGGCCCGCGTGGCGGTGGCGGGCGAGAGCCAGGGCGGCGGCATCGCGCTGGCCGCGGCCGGGTTGGTCCCCGACCTGTTGGCGGTCATGCCCAAAGTGCCGTTCCTGTGCCACTACCGCCACGCCACGCAGATCGTCGGCACGATGCCCTACACCGAAATCTCGCGCTACTGTCAGAGCCACCGCGAGAAGACCGAGACCGTATTCAACACCTTGCGCTACTTTGACGGTGTAAACTTTGCCGCCCGCGCCACCGCCCCGGCCCTGTTCTCCGTCGGACTGATGGATGAGGTCTGCCCGCCCTCGACGGTGTACGCGGCCTACAACCACTACACCGCGCCGAAAGACATGGTGGTGTGGGAATACAACCTGCACGACGGCGGCGGCAGCGACCAGACCGTGCGCCAGGCGCGCTTCATGCGAGGGCGGCTCGCAGCTAGTTGACGGGCCGGCACTCCCCGCCGGCCGCCGCGCCCGGCGATCACAACCCTGTATGCGCATCCTATTATTGAACGACTACGCTACGCTCACCGGCGGCGCGGAAATTTCGCTGGCCCGGCTGCAGGCGGCTCTGCGCGCGCGCGGCCACACGGTGGCGTGGTTTGCCAGCGCGGCCCGCACGGTGTCTGGGCCGCTGTTGGCCGACCGCACAACGCGCGGCACCATCGCCTCGTGGCGGGCGCTGTTGCAAACCGCCAACCCGTGGGCGCCGGGCGCGCTGCGCCAGATGCTGGCCGACTTTCGACCGGATGTGGTGCACGTCGCCCTCTTCCTCACGCAACTCTCGCCCCTCATCCTGCCGGTGCTGCGCGGCGTGCCCAGCCTGTATCACGCCGTGTGGTATCGCGCGGTGTGTCCCGTGGGCACCAAGTACCTGCCCACGGGCGCAGCCTGCCCTCACCCCTGGGGCCGCGCCTGCCTGGCCGAAGGCTGCCTGCCGCTGCGCGATTGGGTGCCGCTCATGCTCCAGCGCGGCCTGCTGCGCCGGTGGCGCGAGGTGTTCGGGGCGGTGGTCGCGATCAGCGAGGCCACGCGGCAGCAACTGGTGGCCGGCGGCTGGCCGGTGACCATGGTGATGCCCAATGGCACGCCGCTTCAGCCCGCGCGCCCGCCGCTGGCCGGCCCGCCGCTACTGGCCTTCGCGGGCCGGCTGGTGGCCGAGAAGGGCGGGGTAGTGCTGCTGCGCGCCTTTGCCCAGGTGGCCGCCAGGCTGCCCGCAGCGCGTCTGTTGATTCTGGGTACCGGCCCGCAGCAGCCCGCATTGGAAGCCCTGGCCATGCAGTTGGGCCTGAGGGAGGCCGTGACGTTTGCAGGCTACGTGCCGCCTGACCAACTGGAACAGCGCCTGGCCGACGCGTGGGTGCAGGTGGTGCCGTCGCTGTTTGCCGAGCCGTTCGGCATGGTGGCGATTGAAGCCATGATGCGCGGCACGGCCGTCGTCGCCAGTGATCACGGCGGCCTGGCCGACATTGTGCGCGATGGGCAGACCGGCCGCCTGGTGCCGCCAGGTGACGTAAGCGCCCTGGCCGACGCGCTGCTGTCGCTGCTGCAAGCGCCGGCGCTGGCGGAGCAGATGGGCGCGGCCGGGCGGGTGCGGGCCTTGGCTGAGTACACCCTCGATCGGCAGGTGGACCAATTGCTGGCCCTCTATGGTGAACTCGCCGCCCAACCGCCGAGCGGTCATCGGCCCGCGCACGCGCAGGGGCTGCCATGAGCGCTGAGCGGGCGCCGAACCCGCTGGTCATCCTCGGGCTGGACTGCGGCGACGCCAGCCTGCTGGATCGCTGGCTGGCCGATGGCACGCTGCCCGCCCTGGCGTCGCTGCGGCGGCGCGGCGCGTGGGGCCGCCTGCGCAGCCCGGAGCAGGTGGCCGAGCACGGCACGGCGCTGTCGCTGTACAGCGGCCGCTCGCGCGCCGAGCACGGTTACTATAGCTTTCGCCAGGTGCAGCCGTACAGCTATCGGTTGCGGTCGTTCACGCCGCGCGCGATGGGGGTGCTGCCGTTCTGGGCGCAGCTGCGGGGGCGCGGCCGGCGCGTGCTGATCGTGGATGCGTCTGAGTGCGCGCTGGTGCCCGACTTGCCCGGCCGCCAACTCGCCAACTGGGCCACGCATCAACCGGCCATTCCGCGCCTGCCGGCCGAGGCCGAGCCGGCCGGGGTGCTGGCTGAGGCGCGCGCCCTGTTCGGACCGCAGCAACCGATGAAGGAGTATGTAGCGAACGCCACGCTGGCCGGCGACCAACGGGCGCTGCGGCGCTTCGTCGAGCGCACCCGTAAGAAGGGCGCGCTGATTCGCACCTGGCTGGCGGATGGGCCGTATGATCTGGTGGTGGCCGAGTTCGCCGAGCTGCATACGGGCGGCCATCGCTTTTGGCCCTATCACGTTGCGCCGCCGCGCGAAGGCCAACCAGACGGCCCGCTGGCGGAGGCGGTGCGCACCCTGTACCAGACCGTCGATCACGAGATTGGGCTGATCCTGGCACAGCTCCCGTCCAACGCCAACGTACTGGTCGTCACGCCGTACGGGATGCAGGATCAATTTCCCTGCGGTCCGCTGCTGGGCGAATTGATGCGGCTACTTGGCTATCAGGTGCCCGCCGCGCCCGCGGCCCAACCGGTGCTGCGCACGCCGCTGGCGTGGGCGCGCCGCCTGCTGCCAGAGCCGCTGCGCGCTCGCCTCAGCCGCCACCTGCCGCTGGCCGTGCAGGAGCGGCTGGTGCTCGAACGCTTTGGCCAGGCGGTGGATTGGCCGGCCACCACCGCTTTCGCGCATCACGACTTCTTCAACGGCCTGGTGCAGATCAACCTTAAGGGCCGCGAGCCGCAGGGCCGCGTGGCCCCGGGCGCTGAGTACCGGGCCGTGCTCGATCGCCTGACCGCCGACTTGCTACAGTTGATCGACCCGATCACGGGCCGGCCCGCGCTGGAGTCGGTGGTGCGCACCGCCGAGCTGTTTGGGGGCCAGCCGCCCGCCGCGCTGCCCGACCTGTTTGCGCATTGGGCCCCGGCCGATCACTTCATCCCCATGTTGCTACATCCACGCGGGCCGGTGCACCAGCGCCAGCCGCAGTATTACCGCAACAGCGGTCACAGGTATGAAGGCTATCTGCTGGCCGCCGGGCCAGACGTGCGGCGGACGGGCGACCTGGGCGGCGTGGGGCTGCTCGATCTGGCCCCAACCGGGCTGGCGCTGCTGGGTGAAGTCACGCCCGCCGCGCTGCCGGGCCGCGCGCTGGCCGGCATGGGGGCGCCATGAAGCTGGGCCTGATTGGCTGTGGCAGCATCGCGCAGTTGGTGCACCTGAACCTGCTTCAGCGGCTGCCCGGCGCTGAACTCGTGGCGTTGGCTGAGATTGACCCCGCCCGCCGCGCCGCTGCCGCCCGCCGCGCCCCACAGGCCCGCGTGTTTGACGATTGGCCGGCTCTGCTAGAAAGCGGTCTGGTCGTGGGAGTGGTGATCTGCCAGCCGACGTACCTGCATGCTGTCTGCGCCGAGGCGGCGCTGGCCGCCGGGCTGCACATTTATGTAGAGAAGCCGCTGGCCTCCACGTTGGCCGATGGGCAGCGCGTGGTGGCGGCCTGGCGGC
>JBBRZY010000052.1:0-12696 GCA_038252885.1 Anaerolineales bacterium
GCTGCCCCTGCCGCTGGACGAGTTCGCCAAGGCCGAGGCCGGCCTCACCTGCCTGAGCCTGATCTTTACGACAGCGCCGCCGCCGGGTAGCGCCACTCCGGCTGGTACATAGCCAGCACATTCTCCACCGGCGTGTCGGGCTGCAAGTGGTGCGAGCTGCACAGGATGTAGCCGCCCTGATCGCCCAGCACCCGCACGCGCTCGCGCACCTCGGCCGCCACCTCCTCGGTGGTGCCGCGCGGCAGCGTCTGGTTGATGTCTACTCCGCCGTGAAAGCACAGCCGGTCGCCATAGGCGGCCTTGATCTGCGCCAGGTCCATGCCCTTGGCATCCGGCTGCACCGGGTTGAGCACGTCAATCCCCAGGTCGATGAACTCGGGGATCAGCGGCCAGACCGAGCCGTCGCAGTGGTACATCACCTTCTTGCCGTACGAGTGCGCCAGGTCCACCAGGCGGGCGTGGCGCGGGCGCACGAAGTCGCGCCACATATTCTTCGAGATCATCAGCGAGGCCTGCGTCGCCACGTCGTCGTAGAAATACAGCAGGTCAATCCGGTCGCCGGCTACCTCCAGCACGCGGCGGGTGTTCTCCACGTACAGGTCGGTCAGCCGGTCCATGATATACAGCGGCAGCTCCGGCTGGCTGGCCAGGTCCATCAGAAATTCCTGCATCCCGCGCAGTTGCCAGCCGATCTCGAACACCGAGCCAATGCGGAAGCGGATCGAGTACTCCTCATGCGCGTCCATCGCGCGCAGCAGGCCGGGCAGGGGGCTAAAGTCCCACCAGTCCGGCTCAGGCCACGGATGCCGCGCCAGGTCGGCCACGCTCTCGGCCTGGCTCAGGGGCCAATCCACAAAACCCTCGTACGCGCCAAAAGTCGTCTCCACCCGCTCGCTGTGCGTGCCCCAGATGTCGTTCCAACTCTGGTCGGGGTTGCGCTGCCGCCACATGCGGTTGGGCGTGGAGCGGTTGAGCGACCCCCACCAGTCGGTCACTGCGCCGGGGTGCAGCGCGCTCTCCGGCGGCCGGCAGAACATGTCGTACGACAGCAGGCGGCAGTCCACCTCCAGGTGGCGCAGCAGCGCCTCGCGCCGGGGGTCCATAAAGTCGGTCAGTTGGCCGGGCACCGGCTCGAGTTGCAGTTGGTCAATCAGCTTGGCCCAGACCTCAGTGGTCGCGAGAAAATCCACCGGGGTGCGGTCGGGCTGTTCGTGGCGCAAAGCGGTCTCAACCCGCGCGCGCGGCGTCAATGCAGAGACAGTCATCGCCCTATTACCTTTCTGCCGGAATCATAACAGCATTTGCCCTTGAGTCCCCGCTTTGTTCCCCTTATTCCCTTTATACGCTTTATGCCCCTTTGAACTTGTGCGTGCCTCGTACGCCTCAAGTCCGCCGCCCCGCCGCCCCGTCCTGCGCGAAGGCGGCCAGCGTGCGCGGCGTTCGGCCCAGCAGCGCCGTCAGCGTCTGCGGCGAGCCACACAGGCCGTAGCGCTCGTAATACTCAAACATCTTGAGCAATGTCTGGCGGGCGTCGTCGACCATCCCATTCGCCCGTGCCGTGCGCGCCCACGCGGCCCGGTCAATGGCCTCAGCGCGCACCGGACGCCCCAGCGCCTCGGCCAGCACCTCGGCCACGGCCGTCTGGCTCAGCCCCAGCGTCCCCACCAGTTCATACGTGGCGTGCGTGTGGCCCGGCTCGGTCAGCACGCGGGCGGCGACCTCGGCCACGTCACGCAAATCCACCAGGCTGATCGTGCTGGCGACGGCGTACGGCACGCGATACACGCCCTCGCCGGTGATCGCCGCCCAGCCTGCCAGCAGGTTCTGCATGTAGGCCGCCGGCTGGAGGATCGTGAAGCTCAGGCCCGACTTGAACAGCGCCTCTTCCACCCGCAGCTTGCGCCAGTGGTGGGGCATGTCTTCGGTCTGCGGGTGCAGCACCGAGTGGTAGACCACCTGCGCCACCCCCGCCGCGCGCGCCGCCGCGATGACGCTCCGGCCCAGCGCCTCTTCGTGCGGGTTGACGTTCGGGCTGAGGTGGTAGACCGCCCTGGCCCCTTTCAGCGCAGCGCTCACGGCGTTGGCGTCGTGCAGGTCGGCCACCACTGCCTCGGCCGCGCCCTCGGCCAGCACCTCGGCCTGTTGGGCCGGCCGCCGCACCAGCGCCCGCACCGTCGGTCCGCGCAGCGCCCGCACCGCTTGCCCGCGCGCCGCCAGCGCCCGGATGACGGCCCGCCCCGTCTTACCCGCCGCCCCCAGCACGACGATCATCGCCCGGCCGCCCCGATTTCAATAACCAATGTCTTCATTCCACACCTCGGGCGCGCGCGCGATGAAAGCCTGCATCAACTGGTAGCACTCGGGCAGGTCGAGCACCACCACCTCGATGCCGCGCGCGCGCAGCAGCCAGTCCTCGCACAGGGTGGTGTCGGCCACCGTGCGGTTCTCGCCGATGACGATGCGCGGGATTTTATACAGGATGGATGTGCCGCTGCACATCGGGCAAGGCGAGAGCGTGGAGTAGAGCGTGGCGTGGGCGTATGTCGTGGCCAGTTGCCGCCCGGCGTTCTTAAAAGCATCCATCTCGCCGTGCAAAATCGGGTTGCCCTGCTGCACCCGGCGGTTGTGGCCCCGGCCGATGATCTGGCCGTCTACCACCAACACCGAGCCAATCGGGATGCCGCCCTCGTCAAAGCCCTGCTGGGCCTCGGCCAAAGCCGCTTGCATAAACTCTAGGGCGAGCGCGTGTTGGTCAGCCATTGCCGCGAGCCTCCGCCTGCTGGGATGGAAGCTATCTTACGCGGTTTTCGGTTAGTGGGGAAAAGCCAGAGCAGAGAAAAAGAAAGAGAAAGAGAAAAAGGGTAGGTCAAGCTGGCTGGTTCAATCGACGACAGCGTAAGGAACGCTGCCCATTGCCTACGCGACCTTCCCAGCCCGCGGAGGCGGGCTTCGCGTTGTGTAGCCGCGGTTTCAACCGCCGGCGTCTTGCGACAACGCGCCTGGCGTGATCGTCAGTGCAAGCGTCGAGCGCCACGCAGCCGCCATAGGTGCCGTCTACCCGGCCACGCCCGCGCCCACCGGGCGGCCGCGCTGCGCCTTCTTCTGGCTGTGCTCGGCCAAGAAGTAGCTGCCAACCACGAAGGCGCCGGCCAGCGCTTGCAGCCCAATGCCTTCCCAGGTGGCATAGACCCCCATCCAGGTGCCCACCCAATACGGCAGCGGCAGGCCGTCAATCAGGTGAATGGGCAGCCAGCCCACCACCTGCAACCCGTGCACCGTGTTGCCCACCATTTGCAGCAACACCACGCCGATCAGGATGCCCGTGACCACCAGCATCCGTTTATAGGGCAGGTTCACTTGCAGCCGGAACGTGACGATGCCCACCGCCACCACCGCCAGCAGCGCCGCCGCCACGCCAATCAGCACCACCTGCGCGCCGCTCTCGAGCACCAGCGCTTGCAGGAACAGCACCGTCTCAAAGCCCTCGCGATACACGCTGGCAAAGCCCAGCAGCGCCAGGCCCAGCCACAGCCCGGCCTCGCCCGCCAGCAGCCGCCGCTTCTGCGCGTGGAAGCTGGCGATCCAGTTAGTCCAATACATCTTGTGGAAGAACCAGTTGGTGATCAGCAGCAGCACCCCAATGGCGACCAGCGAGACAATCACTTCCAGCTTCTCGCCGTAGCGGGCCAGCGCTTGCAGCACGCCGCGCGCCAGCATCCACGTCAGGGCCGTGGCCACCAGCGCCGCGATCGTCCCCAGCCACATGGGCTTGCGGTAACGCTGTTCCTCGCCCCGCTTCAGGCTGCTCAACAACGACGCCAAGATCAGCACCGCCTCCAGCCCCTCCCGGAAGACGATCAGCCCGGCATTGGCGGCCACGGCGGCCGGCGCGCTGCTGACCCCCAGCGTCGTCTGCGCCTCCTTCAGCGCGGCGTCGAGCGCGACGCGGCTGGTCTTGATCGTCTCGAGCGGCGCCTGGCGGGTGAGCAAATAAGCCAGGCCCTTCGCCTCGCCCTGGCCGTTCCAGAACAGTTCTTCCAGCGTCAGTTTGAGTTGCGGCGCGAAGATCATCAGCCGCGCTTCGGGGCCGGTCTCCATCACCGCATAGGCTTCCAGCCGCGCCGACTCAGCCCGCGCGTAGTCGCCCGCGTGCGCGGCGGTTTCCATCTGGTCGAGCAGCGAGGCGATGACATCAAAGTCGCCCTGCGTGCTGCCGGTGCGCCACTCCTCCGGCACCAGCGCGGTCAACGCGCTGGTCAGCGCGTCGGTTTGGGCCTGAATGTCGCTGGCCGCGGCGATGGTCGTGCCCTGGCCGGCCGCCAACAGCGCCGTGCCCAGCGCCCGGAAGCCGGCGTCAATGTTGGCCGTAGCCGTCGCATCGCGCGCGGCCAGCAGGTCTTCCAGGTCCGCAAAGGCCGCTTGCGCCCCGGCGTGGAAGGTGATGGCCTCCTGCACTTCGATGTCGCGCGTCACCTGGCCGTTATAAACGCCGCGCCCATACTCCACCGGCACCAGCGCGAGGAAGCGCAGCAGTTGCCCGGCGCGGCGCGACTGGTCGGCGGCCGACAGCGGCGCGGCGCGGAAGTTGCCCAGCGCGGTATCCACCTGCGCCATCGCGTCGGCCAGCGGGCCGCTGCCCAGGGCGTCACTCGCCAGCCGCGCAAAGGCCGTCGCGGCGTCACTGTAGGCGGCCGGCCCGCGCTGCTCGGCATACGCCTGCCCGAGAATGTTGAAGTAACCGGCGGCCAACGCGGCCAACTCGGCCCGGCGCGCGCCAAAGCCCTGCGCCTCGGCCGTGCTCAGGTCGCGCAGCGCCTCGCCGAGCCGCGCCTGGTAGGTGTCGAGCAGGTCGGCCCGCACCTGCTGCAGCGCCACGGCGGGCGTCACCTGCCCAGCGATCAGCCCGCTGACGGCCAGCGTGGCGTCGGCCTGCGGCCGGGTGAAGCGGCTGGCTGTGCGGAATTCGCGCAGGGCCAGCCAGGTTTGGGCGGTGAGGCCGTCGCCGCGTTCGAGGGCGGCCTCCAGCGTGTGGTACGCGCCGGCCAGCAGCGCGGTCCACACCTGGGCGCGGGCGGCGGCGTAGCCCGGCACATCACCGGCGGCGCTGGCCGCCAGCAGGGTAGTAAACCCGGCCTGGGCGCGGGCCTCTGCCTCGGGGTCGGCCAGGGCCAGCGGGCCGGCCAACTGCGCGGCATAGGTGCGGTGCGCGTCGCTGATGGCGGCGTCGGCGGCCGGGCTGTCGCTAACCAGGCTCAGTTGGGCGCGCACCAGCGCAGCCCGGATGGCTTCGGCGCTCTGTGACGGCGTGGGCGTCAGGGCGGCCGCCCGCAGCGGGAAGCCCGCCAGCAGCGCCAATACCACTACCCCCACCAGCCACGGACGCGCGCGTTGAATAAACATCACAAGCAACCTTGGGCGTAAGCGAGCCAGTGTTAGCGGGTTAGGGGAACGTCGAGTTGGGCGGCGGCCTGCGTCACCAACCCGGTGACAGCGCTGGCGCGGTTCTGCGCCTCAGCCCCCAGCAGGGCGGCCTCTTCGGCCGTGAAGACCTTGCCGGCCTGCTCCTGCTGGTAGACATCGGCCACAAAGGCTTTCAGTTCGGCCAGGCCCTGCCCAATGTCGGTGTCCTGCGCCGGGTTGACGCGCTGGATCAGCGGGCTGAGGTTGTCGTGAATGACTTGCAGGCTGGACAGGATGTCGCCCATGTCGGCCAGGCGCGAGATGACCACGAAGTCGCGCTGGGTGGTAGCCGCGCCCGCCACGAAGCGCGAGTTCTTCCATGATTCGAAATACTCGCTCATGGTCGGGATCATAATCACCAGCGCCGTGAAAGCGTCCGACTCGGTCGGTGTCCACGCGTTGGCGGCCGTGTTCAGCTCGCCGGCATAGCGGTCCAGCGTGGCGCTGGCGGCTTGCAGCACATTGGCGTCGGGCAGCGCTTCGCCAAACTCAATCGTGCCGTTGCGGTTGAAGTCGGCCGCGACCGGCGCGCTGAAGGCGGGCCAGGTGCCCCACAGCGTGCTCTCGTTGACGCCAAACAGGTTGCCGGGGCGCGGCAGCACGCGGCCGTCTGAGAGGGTCAGGTCGTAGGGCGCGGCGTCGGCGGCGCTCTCCGCGCCGGTGGTGCCCGCGTCGAGGATCACATCGTACTGCGCCAGGCTGGCCGTGCCGGCCACAATGCCCTCCGTTTGTTCGTACAACGGGCTGGCCTTGGTCCAGGCGGCGCGCGCGGTCTGGATCAGCGTGACGGCCTCAGCCGAGTGGTTCTGCCACAGCGCGGCGTAGTCGAAGTTGGATTGTGCGGCCAGTTGGTAGTACTGCTCGCCGGCGGTTTTCAACTCGGCGGTGGCGGCCTGGAGCGCGCTGGTCTTGCCGGTCAGGTAGCGCTTGATGCCGCTCAGGTCAACCGGCGCGAGCACCGGCGTGGGGGTCGGGGTGGGGGCCAGGGCCGGCGTCGGAGAAGGCGGGCGCTCGGTGGCGGGGCTGCAAGCAGCCAGCAGCACGGCGGCTAAGAGAGCAAACGAAAAGAAACGCTGCGACAGGCGCACGGGTGTTGCTCCTTACAAAGCGGGCCGGCAGCAAGCCGGCCACGTGAGGGCGCAAATGCAAATGATTTGCATTGTTATAACGGACGGTGTGCGGCGGGTCAAGCTCAGGGGTTAACTCCGGTTTGTCATGCGGGTCTTTTAGAAGATGCAGGTGGTTAACATGAAAGTTGACTGTGGGAAACAAATTCTAACGAAAGCGCGACAAACTCTCGCGTGGCCCAGACCTGGTGCAAGCTCAAGGAACCTACTCGCGACTGCCCGGCGCTGCGCTCGTTATCCACCGAACAGGCGATGGCCACCGCGCCGCGCGAGAACTCCTTAGCCCCCCCTTTCACACACCTGCTCTGAAATTGTCCTAGCCCCTTGCAGGTCCTCTACGCCCAGCCCTCCGTTGCCGAGTTGCTGCTAACCGGCCGGCAATTGGATCGCAAACGTCGTGCCGTGCCCCAAATCAGAGTGCGCCTCAATCGTGCCGCCGTGCGCCTCGACCAGCGCTTTGACAATCGCCAGCCCCAGCCCCGATTCGCCCGTCTCCGTCGCGCGCGATCGGTCGGCTCGATAGAAGCGGTTGAAGATGTAGGGCAGGTCGGCCGGCGCAATGCCCGGGCCGGTGTCGGCCACCGTCAGCGTCACCGTGCCGGCCTGCGCCGCGGTCCCCAGCGCCACCTGCGCGCCCAGCACCACCTGGCCGCCCGCCGGCGTATAGCGCAATGCGTTGCTCACCAGATTGCTCAACACCTGCGTCAGCCGCACCTCATCCACGCTCACGCGCGGGGCGTCGGCCGCCCCCTCCACCGCCAGGCGCACGCCCTGTTGCTCGGCCTGATGCGCAAAGGCGGTGTAAGTCTGTTGCAGCAGTTCTTCTGGCGCCACCAGCTGGCGGTTGAGCTTTAGCTCGCCCGCGTCGGCCTGGCTCAGCGTGCGCAGGTCGCCCACCAGGTGCTGCAAGTGCTCGATCTCGCTGTAGATCACCCGCAGCCGTTCGGGGGTGGGGGCCACCACGCCGTCGCGCATGCTCTCGATGTACCCGCCGATCACCGTCAGCGGCGTGCGCAGTTCGTGGGCCTCATCGGCCGTCATCTGTCGCCGCACCTTGTTAGCGCGCGCCACCTCGCGGCTCATCTGGTTGAAGGCCACCGCCAGCGCGCCGATCTCGTCGTTCGAGCGCACGGTCACTTCCTGCTCCAGCTCGCCGCCGGCCATGCGGTCGGCCGCCTGGGTCAGCGCCAGCAGCGGCCGAGTGAGTGTGCGCGCCAGCAGAATGCCGACCACCAGCGCCACCGCCACCGCGCCCAGCCCGGCCAGCAGCAGGGCGGTGGTGGTGCGCTCCAGGTAGGCGCTCTCTTCGGGCGTCAGGCCGGGGGGCAGGCTGGCCGTCAGGATCGTGCCGACCACCTGGCCGTTCACGGTCACCGGCTCCCCTTGCGCCAGGGCGCGCGCGCTCACCTGCTGGCCGCGTTGATAGGTGGAGAAGAGGGAGCAAATGACCACGCCGTTCGCGTCGGCCAGACCGAACAGGCCGCGCCGGTCGTGGTCGTAACCGCCGTGTGGACCGCCGTCGTCGTCGTTGGGGAATTTGGCTGGTTGAAACAGCGCCGCCTGCACGCCGTCCCACGCGCCGTGGGTGGTGTAGTAGTCCACCAGGGCGGTGTGCAGCGCGCTGCGCTGCTGCTCGATAATCAGCCGGTCGAGCTGGTTGGCGTTGGTCAGGCGCAGAAACACCGCCACCAACAGCGCCACCGTCAGCGCCACCGACAGAAAGGCCAGCGTGAGCTTCAGGCCCAGCGAGCGCGTCAGCCTCACGCCTTAGCCCTCGCGCCGCGAGAAGCGATAGCCCACGCCGAACACGGTCTCGATGTACTGCGGCTGTTCGGGGTCGGGCTCGATCTTGGCCCGCAAGTTGCGGATGTGCACGTTGAGCGTGCGCTCCAGCCCCGAGTAGCCGTCCTCTGCCAGCCGGTCGGCCAACTGCTGGCGCGTGAACACCTGGCCCGGCGCGCGCAGCAGCAGCCCCAGCAAGTTGAACTCGGTCGGGGTCACGTTCACCACCGCGCCGTTCACCGTCACGGTGTGGCTGCCCTCGTCCAGCGTGATGCCGCCCACCCGCACAGGGGCCAGGTCGGCCTTAGACGCCTCGCTGCGGCGCAGCACAGCCTTCACCCGCGCCGCCAGCTCTCGCATGCGGAAGGGCTTGATCACATAGTCATCCGCGCCCAGTTCCAGCCCCAGCACCGCCTCCGACTCGTCGTCGCGGGCGGTGATGATGATGACCGGCGCATTCGCTTCCTGGCGGTAGTGTTGCAGGAATTCGTACCCGTCCATCTCCGGCATCATCAGGTCCAGCAAGATCACATCGGGCCGGGTGTGGATGACGGCCTGCAGCGCCTCGCGCCCGTTGGCGCTGGTGAGCACGGTGAAGCCCTGCTCCGCGAAGTGATCGTGCAGCAGTTGGCGCATATTGGCCTTGTCGTCAACGACCAGGATCGTCTTAGGCACTTCCATATTGTAACCAGCCTGACCAGAAAGACTGCCGGGATTTAACATCGTTTGTACCAGTATGGTCTGTCGCTAGCGCGCGCCGTTAGGAAACGGGCGTGGCGACGAAGTTGATTTGCAGTTGCACGGCTTCGCTCACATCGGCCACCTGCGGCACGCTGGGGATGATGAGGTTGAAGTCGCCGCGCTGCACGGTGGTGGTGGCGCTGCCCGAAAGCTGCGTGGCCGAGTCGGCCGTGGCGGTCACCTCAAACACCACCGGCTGGGTTACATCGCGGATGGTCAGGTCGCCCACCAGTTGAAAGCTGAAGCTGTCGCCCGGGGCGGCGCTGCCGGTCAGTCCGCGCACTTCGGTCGGGGTGAACGTGATGAATTCATAGGTGTCGGTGTTCAAGATGCGGTTGCGGATGGCGCTGTTGCGCTGCGAGCGGTCGGTCGTCAGCGTGCGCGCATTCACCTGGATGACGCCCACCTGCACGCTGCTCAGGTCGTCGGGGTTGATGGCGATCTGCCCGGCCACCTGGTTCGACGTGCCGACCACCGTGGTGGGCTGGCCGCTCAGCACCTCCGACAGAGTGAAGGTCACCTGCGACTGATCCTGGTCAATGTTCAGCACCAGCATGCCGTCGTCGGCCGCCAAGGCCGGCGCGTCGGTCGCCTGGCCCACGGGGATGGCCGTGATCGGGCCGGAGGCGGCCTTGGTGGGGCCGAGCACATAGTAGTACAGCGCCCCCGCGGCGACGACGAGCAGCAGGGCCACAACCGCGGCCCCGGCGACGAGCACTTGTTTCTTCATAATTCCATTCTCCTTGGGTTCAACTCTGTGGCTGTCACCCGGCCGCAGCGGCCCGGTAGATTTAGGTTAGGGGCCGATGGTTAAGAAATGGCTTAGATGTGATTAGGCCGGCTTAAGAGCCAACCGGCGCTTGAATCAAGGCCATTTCTGATTCTAGCCTCCGTTGGGCGAACGCGACTATATCGCGGCTATATAAGGAAAGACCACCGCAGCAGCGGGGCTGTCGGCGCGCGCCGAGCCTTTAGCAGCTTCTCATGCGCCCTATGCCAGTTCTGAATGCGGCCTGGTTATCCTGTTGACACTTACCCGACCGGCTTGGTCCGGCTAGTGTTATGGAGGTATCGCATGTCTCGCATTGGAAAAGTAATTGCAACCTTGACGATGGCGGGCGCGGCGGCCATGTTGGGCCTCGGCGCGCTCGTCTTCGTCCAGCCGGCCGCAGCTGACAACGCGGCCGTGAACACCGTGGCGGCCGTGGTTGAGCACGGCGGTCGCGGCGGTCGCGGTGGCCTGTGCGGCCCGGCCGGGCTGGAGGCCGCCGCCACCGCCCTCGGCACCACCGCCGACGCGCTGCAGACCCAGCTCCGCGCTGGCCAAACCCTGGCCGACCTGGCGACCGCCGCCAACGTTGACCTGGCCGACGTGCAGAGCGCCATCGACAGCGCCTGCCTGCAGGCCAACCAGGACGCCATCGAGGCCGCTGTGACTGCCGGCACGCTGACGCGCGCGAAGGCCGACTGGCTGCTCACCGGGCTAGACCAGGGCTTCTGGGGCACTGCCGCCTCCGGGCCGGGCTTCGGCTTTGGCGGCGGGCGTGGTGGGCCGGGCGGTTTTGGCCCCCACGGGCACGGCCCCGATAACGACGCCGGCGACGTGGCCCCCACCGCCACGCCTCAGGCCGACCTCTAGCCCAACACCGGTCCGCGTTCTTCTCTTCTAGCGCCAGGGTGGGGAGCGTCGCCGAAAGGTGGCGCTCCCCACCGTTCGTATCTGCTGAGTGCCTTGTACCCATCTGCTTTGGTGAGCGCGTTGGCGCAACTTCCCCCCGAGTCCCCCGCGCAACATCCCCTCGCGCAGCCTCCCTAGTGCATAAACCAACAACCCACTCGCTACCCACCGCACGCGCGACTGCCACCCTGCCGCGCTAAAACTCCTTAGACCCCCTATACCCCTTCCACACCCCTGCTCTGAAATTACACTAGCGCGGCCTCCCCTTGCCCGTTGGGCCTGGCGCAGGCCGGCACGCGCTTCTTTGTGCAGCTCCCGGTGGCAACAGACCCACGCCCGACCCACGCCGGGCAGCCTGATTCTGGGCAGGTGTGAGCTTCGCCAAAACGGATGAAGCGGATGCGCTTTGAGGTAGCGCTGACTTTCAGATACAGCCGACTTGGTTTCAGTCAGGCCACCCTATCTATACTCTACTGAGTGTGATCCGCAATCAGAAACCACGATCAACTATCAGCAATCACGGCTCCACTCTTACAGCCCCAAACGCCAGCCAGTTCTCGTCCGGGTCGGCCGTCGCGCCGGTCGCGGGCAGGCGCTGGCCGGTGGCCTCGTCGTACAGGCCGAGCAGCAGGTAGGCGTCCGCCATCGCGGGCGTCTCGGGCGGCAGGTAGAGGCGGTAGGTGTCGGCGAAGACGCGGCCCGGCTCCCACAGTGTGGTGGCGTCGTTGCCCAGGCCGGGGTACGTGTCGCGCTGCGCCAGCGAGCCGAACGCCGGATCGAAGAGGTGCAGAAAGACCGTGTAGGGCACGGCGCTTACCGTCAACGGCTGCCAGTAAATCGTCACATCGAGCGTGCCGCCTGGCTGCGCGCTGTCGGTGCTCAAGTGATAGCCCAACACCCGCGCCGTGTCGCCCAACTGCGCCTCCAGCGGCGTCATGGCTTGTAGTTCGGCGGCTGAGGGCGTGGGCGGTAAACCGTAGCGCGGGATGATCAAGCCCGCCACGCCATACACCGCCAGCGCCGCGTTCAGCGCCAGCACCGTGCCGGCGATCAACGCCCGCGCGCGTGGCCGCATGGCCCACGCCAGCCCGCCCGCCGCCAACAGCAGCGCCAGCGCGCCATAGGCCGGGAACAGCAGCCGGCCGCTCCAGGCGTTCCAATAGGTGAGGGCATAAATCAGAACGGCGCTCATCGTCGCCGCCGCTAGCGCCGTGGGCAGCAGCCACGCTTGGCCGGCCGGTGTGCCAATGGCGCGCAACCCGCCGCCGCGCCGCACCAGCGCCACCAGCCCCACGCCTGCCGCCAGCGCCAAGCCCGCCGCCACGAGATAGACCCAGACCGGGAAGCACGCCGACAGCGGTCCCAGCGGCGCGCAGCCCAGCCCGCCGCGCGTCAGCCAGCCCACGTTGCGCGCCAGGTTGGCCCAGCGCTCGTCCGGCGCGAGGCGGCCGTTCACCAGCGCCACCGCTGCGTTGCCGGTCAGGTCGCCGTACAGCTGCACGTTGCGCCAATACCACCACCCCGCGATCAGCAGCAGCGGCGCGGCCACCGCCACACTTGCCGTGATCAGGCTGCGCCAGCGACGCGTGCGCCCCGCCTCACCGAGCAGCGCCAGGCCAACTGGCACGCCCAGCACCAGGGCGCTGGTCTTGAGCAGCAGGGCCACCCCCAGCGCCACGCCCACCACCAGCCAGCGTTTCACGTTGTAGCCCTGGCGCGCGCCGGCCACCAGCAGCCAAACCACCACCGCGCCGCTCGCCAGCCCGGCCGTGTCGTTGTTCACCTGCCCGGTCATAAACAACACCATCGGATTAAACGCCACCAGCCCGGCCGCCAGCGCCGCGAAGCTCAGCGACCCCGGCCGCAGCGCCCCGGCTGCGCCAAACGTGGCTGCTGCCACCGTTGAGA
>JBBRZY010000053.1:0-12684 GCA_038252885.1 Anaerolineales bacterium
GGGTGCAGCGCGCCGACGCCGGTGGCGACGGTGGCGACGGTGGCGCCGACGGCCAGCGCGACGAGCGGGCCGGACTACACGGCGACGGCGGTGGCGGTGCAGGCCGCCGGCGCGATTGCGCTGACATTTGAGGCCGCCTTCGCGACGGGCACGGCCCACGCCAATGCCGGGGCGCTGGCCACGCAGGCGGCAGCGACCGAGGCGGTGGTCGTTGGGCGCACGGCCACGGCTGAGCAGCGGCTGACTGAGGCGGCCGAGCGCAAGGTGACGCGCACGGCGGCGGCTGCGGCCACGCTGGCGCGGGCCACGGCTGTGGCGCAGCCGCTGCAAGCGCGGGTGGCGCAGATGGTGGCCGAGGGTTACCTGAAGCACAGCGACGGCGAGTACGCCCGGCTGGACGATTACTCCGAAGCCTGGGCGCAGATTAACTGGTATCAGTGGCTGTGGACGGGCTACGCGCCGACCGACTTTGTGGTGCGGGCCGACTTTAGCTGGGAGTCGGCCAGCAACACCGCCAACTGGTTCGACTCGGGCTGCGGGTTCGTCTTCCGCGAGGCGTCGCGCGAGAACCTGGATCACTACTTGGTGCACCTCGGGCTGGACGGCGTGGTGTACTTCTATAAGGCGCGCGGCGGCGTGGGCACAGAGTTGGCCAGCGCAAGAGCTGAGAAGCTCGACCTGCCGAATGGGTCGGCCCAATTTATGCTGGCGGTCGAAGGCGACAAGTTTACGGCGTATGTGAACAACCGGCGCGTGATCACGGCCCACGACGGCAGCCTGAAGACCGGGCTGCTGAATTACACGCTGCTGTCGGGCACCAACCGCGACTTTGGCACGCGCTGCACGATGGAAAACGTTGAATTGTGGACGCTGGCCGCGCCTTAGCGCCGGCCGCGGCCACCAGGAGCTACTGTTCGCATGACTTACGCTAGACCAAACTACCCCCTCGTCCGCACGCTGCGGCGCGCGTGCCGCTCGTGAATCTAGACTTCCCGCCCGCCCACACGGCCGAGCCGCAAACGGCCGAGGCCTTTCACGACCGCATCGTCAGCGCCCTGCACAACCCGATTTTGCAGCTCGCGCTTGACCGCAACGCCGAGCGCCGTCTGATCGGCCGCAACACGGCTTTCGCCGGACTGCCGCACGCTGAGGCGGTGCGCGACCAGGGCCGCGCCATCCGGCTGGATGTGCTGCAGCACCTCGACCGCTATCTCGAACAATTTGCCGACAACGTGGAGCGCAATGGCGGGGTGGTGCACTGGGCCGCCGACGCGGCCGAAGCGCGCAGCATCGTGCTCGATCTGGTGCGCCAGGCGGTGGCGCGCCGGCCGGCGGGGCGCACGGGGCCGGCCATCATCGCCAAGGGCAAGAGCATGGTCAGCGAGGAAATTCATCTCAACCACGCGTTTGAGGCGGCCGGGATGCGTCCGGTGGAGACTGACCTGGGCGAGTTCATTGTGCAGTTGCGCGGCGAGACGCCGGCGCACATCATCACGCCAGCGGTGCACCTGCGGCGCGAGGAAGTGTCCACGCTGTTCCAAGAGCGCTTTGCCATGGCCGACACGCTGGATGTGGGTACCATGACAGCGGTGGCGCGCACCGAGTTGCGGCGGGTGTTCTTCAACGCCGATGTGGGCATTACCGGCGTGAACTTTGGCGTGGCCGCCAGCGGCACAGTGGCGCTGGTGACCAACGAGGGCAACGGGCGGTTGTGCTCGACCGTGCCGACTATGCACATCGCGCTGATGGGGATCGAGCGGCTGGTGCCGACCGTGGCGGAGTTGGAAGTGATGCTGCGGCTGCTGCCACGCTCGGCCACGGCGCAGACGCTGACGTCGTACACCTCCATGATCTCCGGCCCGCGCCGCGCCGATGAGCCGGACGGCCCCGAAGAGATGCATGTGGTGCTGGTGGACAACGGCCGCTCGGCGATGCTGGGCGGCGAGTTGGCCGAAGCGCTGATGTGCATTCGCTGCGGCGCGTGCTTGAACGTGTGCCCGGTGTTCGCGGAGATCGGCGGGCACGCTTATGGCTCGCCTTACAGCGGCCCGATTGGGGCGGTGGTGTCGGCCGGGCTGTTCGGTACCGAGTTCACCCAGTTGGCGAATGCCAGCTCGCTGTGCGGCGCGTGCCGTGATGTGTGCCCGGTGCGGATTGACATCCCGACGATGCTGCTGGCGGCGCGCGGCCAGCATGTGCAGGCGGGCAAGCCGCCGGCCTGGCTGAAATTGGGACTGGCGGCCTACGCCTGGGTGATGGCCGGCACCGGGCGCTACCAGTTGGCGCAGCGCGCGGCGGCGCTGGGCACGCGGCTGCTGGGCGGCGGCGGTTGGCTAAAGAAACTGCCGCCGCCGCTGAACGCCTGGACCGACCGGCGCGACTTCCCGCCGTTCGCGGCGCAGTCGTTCCGGCAGCGCTGGGCGGCCAAGCAGAAGACAAAGGGCCAGGCGTGAGCGCCAAGACCAAGGCCCAAACGCTGGCGACCATCCGCAAGTCGCTGCAAGGCCGGCCGCAGATCGTGGCCGCGCCGCCGCACGCGGAAGATGTGATCCCGCTGACGATGCACGTGCCGCCGCCCGCGCCCGTGCCGGAGCCACCCGCGCCCGACGGGGAGACGATGAGGGCGGACTTCAAGCGCACGCTGGAGGCGTTGAACGGGGCGGTGTTCACCGTGCCGGCGGCGGAAGTGGCTGACTGGCTGTTGGCGCAACTGCGCACGCGCGGCTATGACAAGCTCTTGAGTTGGGATCAGGCCTTTCTGCCGGTGCCGGGCGTGCTAGACGCGCTGCGGGCGGCGGGGATCACGGTGGAACAAGGCGCGCTGCCGCACACGGCGGCCGAGCGCGCGGCGATGCTGGCGCAGTGGGAGCAGATCAGGTTTGGGCTGACGGGGGCGGAGGCGGTGTTTGCGCAGACGGCCACGCTGGCGCTGAAGGCCGGGGCGGGGCGACCACGGCTGGCCTCGCTATCGGTGGAGGTGCATGTGGCGCTGGTGACGCCGGGCCAGTTCTACAACACCTGGGCGGCGTGGCTGGCGGAGCGCGGGCCGGCAGCGGGGGGCGACCTGAACGCGGGCAGCAACCTGGTGCTGGTCTCTGGCCCGAGCCGCACGGGCGACATCGAGATGACGCTGACCGTCGGCGTGCACGGCCCGCGCGAGGTGCTGGTGGTAATCGTCACCTAGCGGCGGTATTGTCCGTTCACGGGCCGGCGCTTATAATCGTGCGTAACTATGGCCGACGCAACGCCCCCGAAGAGCTACTTTTACCCCAACCGCATGGGCCGGATCATCTTGCAATCTATGAAGCAAGAGCTCGGCCCGGATTCTTACCTGGAGGTGCTGCAGGCGGCCGGCCTGGAACACCTGCTGGCGGCTATGCCGCTGAACAACTTTGACAAGCGCTTTCCGTTTGACCAGGTGAGCGCGCTGCAAGCCGCCACCGAGCAGGTGTTTGGCGTGCGCGCCGGCCATCAGCGCAATGTGCGCATTGGGCGCGGCACGCTGGAGCTGGGCCTGCGCGACTTTGACCCGGTGTTGGGCATTGCCGACCTGCCGCTGCGGCTGATGCCGCTCAACATGAAGTTGCGCGTGGGGCTGGATGTGTTCGCGCGGTTGTTCAACCAGTTCACCGATCAGGTGGTGAAGCTGAGCGAGGGCGACGGCGTGCACTTTTGGACGATCGAGCGCTGCCCGGTGTGCTGGGGGCGCAAGACGGAAGAGGTCTGCTGCCACCTGGCGGGCGGGCTGTTGGAGGAAGCGCTGTTCTGGGCCTCGGGCGGGCGGCGCTTCAAAGTGGAAGAGTCGGAATGCCACGCGGCCGGCGCGGTGGCCTGCACGTTCCGCATCGACAAGCGCCCGTTGGACTAGCGGCGCCTTACAGCTTCACCCCCGCAAACAAATCATTCTCACGCGCTTCGCCGGCGGCAAAGGCCGGGTAGGCGCGCATGTAAGACTCTTTCTGCTGCGCCAGGCGGCTCAGGAGTCCGATCAGCCCGTGCGCTGCCGGGCCGCCTTCGAGTTGGCTGCGGTGGCATTCCGAGGCGGCCTGCTTGGCGCGCGCGGCGGCGGCGTTGATGCCGATTTGCGCGTGGGTCGGAAAGTCGTAGCTGGTCAGGTCGCGCAGGTCGATGTCGCCGTTGTTGCCGAACTTGCTGGGGTCGCGGCCGAAGAGCGGTAGGATGCGGACTGCCAGCTTGAGCATCCCTTTGGGGAAAACCAGATAGTAGAGCTTCTGCGGCTGGTAGGCCGGGCCGGCGGCGGGATACTGCGCGGCGTCGCCGGCGGCATGGAAGGCTTTGACGGCGGCGTGGTGGATGGCGATGTGATCAGGGTGTTTGTAGCCGCCGATGGGGTCAAAGGTGATGACCACTTGCGGGCGCAGATCGCGCAGCACTTTTACAACCCGCTCGGTGGCCTCTTCGAGTGGGGCGGCGGCCAGTGCACCCGGCGCGGTGTTGTCGGGCGAGCCGGGCATGCCCGAGTCGCGGTAGCCCAGGTGGATGACGTCGGTCAGGCCGAGGGCCTTGGCGGCGCAGAGCATCTCAGACCAGCGCAGGTCGCCAACGGTGGCGTGGCCGACCATGAGCTCGGGCGCGACGCCGCCGACTTCGCCACGCGTGGCGCAAGCGTAGTGGACCTTGGCTCCGGCCAGGGCATACTGCGCCAACGTGCCGCCCAGCCCAAACGACTCGTCGTCGGGGTGCGCGCCGACGAAGATCAACCGCTGTTCTTCAGCCATACCTGACCGCCTCTTCTATCGCACTGACAGACCAACTCTACGACACATGACGAGCGCATGATACCGCCGCGGTGCCGGGCTGGCAATCCTGCCCGAAGAGGCACAGGGTGGGGGTAGTAGATATCCGTCCTTGGTAAACGATGCGCTGGCTAGCTCGTAATGGACGCGTGTCAAATGCGTATCTGTCCGGCTGGCGCTGGCTGGGCGTGTTAGAATTGCGAGGTGGTCGCTGTTAGTCCATCCACTGAGCAGGTTGAGTTCGCAACGCCGGCGGTGCTGCTGGCGCGGCTGGCGGAGAGCGTGCAAGCGGCGGCGGTGGTCGAGCCGGCCAAGCTGCGGCTGATCTTGGCGGCGCTGGTGGCGCGCGGGCATTTGCTGCTGGAAGACGTGCCCGGCATCGGCAAGACGCTGGTGGCGAAGGCGCTGGCCAAATCGCTGGCGGGCGACTTCAAGCGCGTGCAGTGCACGCCCGACCTGCTGCCCAGCGACGTGACCGGCAGCAGCGTGTTCGACCAGCGCCGGCAGGAGTTTACGTTTGTGCCGGGGCCGCTATTTGCCAATGTGGTGCTGGTGGATGAGATCAACCGGGCTACGCCGCGCACGCAGAGCAGCTTGCTCGAAGCGCTGGCAGAGGGGCAGGTGACCAGCGACGGCGTGACGCGCGCGCTGGGCCAGCCGTTCTTCGTGATCGCCACGCAGAACCCGATCGAGACCAGCGGCACGTTCCCGCTGCCGGAAGCGCAGCTCGACCGCTTCTTGTTCTCGCTGACGCTGGGTTATCCGGGCGAGGCGGCCGAGGTGTTGATCTTGGAGCGCGAGGAGCACGCTAACCCGCTGGACGCGGTGCAGCCGGTGCTGTCGCTGGCGGATGTGCTGCAACTGCAAACGGCGGCGCTGGCGGTGGCCGTGGCGCGGCCCGTGAAGGAATACATCGTCCGGCTGGTGGGCGCGACGCGCGTGCACCCGGATGTGATCTTGGGCGTCAGCCCGCGCGGCGGGGTGGCGGTGCAGCGGGCGGCGCAGGCCGTGGCGCTGCTGGCCGGGCGCGATTTCGTCACCCCGGATGATGTGAAGACGGTCGCGGCGGCCGTCATGGGGCATCGCCTGCTCACACGCAATCGCGGCCTGGAGGCGGCGCACGCGGCGGTGCAGGCGGTGCTAGAGACTGTGCGAGTCCCGGTATAACGTATGCAAAGATTCTCTTGGCAAAAAATCATCCGAAGCTGGTGGGGGCGATCCATCGCCGGCGCGTTAATCGGCGGCCTGCTGGTGGCTTTCTCCGGCATTGAACAGCCAGTGGCCTTTATAGGCGGCATGATCGTCGGCGCGGTGGTGATGTTCTTCCTCGGCCGCTGGGAGTAGCCGGCCGCCGGTTGTCTCGCGGCTAGCGCATTAATAGCGATGACCCCCACTCGACGCGGCTGGGCCATCGCCCTACTCGCCCTCGGCTTCTATTTCTTCGCCAACCAAACCCAGGTCGGCTGGCTATATGTGTTCAGCGCGCTGGCCGCCGCTCTGTGGCTCGCGACCCTGGGCTTTCCGCGCCGGATGCTGCGGCGGCTGCGGCTGACGCGGCGCGTGAACGGCTCGGCGCTGGGTGTGGAGCTTACCCCCGCGGTGGGCGACACGCTGCAACTGACGCTGACGGTGCAGAACGATGGCCGGCTGCCCGCGCTGCAACTGACCGGCACCGAGCTTTGTCCCCCAGCCTCGGCGGCTGATCGCACGCAACCCTTCTACCTCAACTATCTGGCCGGCGGGCACGAGACGACGCTGCAATATACCGTCACCTGTGCGCGGCGCGGCTGGTTCACGTTTGGGCCGGCTCCGCTGTCCACGCACGCCCCGTTTGGCTTCTGGTCGGCTAAGCGGCTGGCGGCGGTGGACGGGCCGGAGGGGCTGCTGGTGTTCCCTGAGACGCGGCCCCTGGCGCGGCTGGACCTGTTCGACCGGCAGCCGGCGGTAGAGACCAGCCTGGCGCGGGCCGGGCAGGGCGGCGAGTTTTTGGGCGTGCGCGAGTATCGCCCCGGCGACCCGCCGCGCCAGGTGCACTGGCGCACCACGGCCCGCGCGGGGCGGCTGATCGTCAAAGAGTTCGCGGAGGAGCAGCAGCCGGCGCTGACGCTGGCGCTTGATCTGCGGGCGGCGGCGTGCCTGGGCGGCGAGGATGATAACACGCTGGAGTTGGGCATTAAGCTGGCCGCCAGCCTGGCGCGGCACGCCCACGAGCGCGGCCTGCCGGTGCGGCTGCTGACCAACAGCCGCCGCTGGCCCGCGCCGGTGGGGGCGCTGAGCCAGTGGGCGCTGCTAAGCTACCTGGCGCGCGTCGAGGCTGACGGCGATGACGCGTTGGCCGACGCGCTGCGGCCGGTGTCGGCCAGCACGTTTGTGGCGGCGGTGCTGCCCGCGCCCGACCCGGCGGTGGTCGGTCCGCTGATTAGCTTGCAGCGGCGCGGGCTGGCGGTGCTGGCCGTGCTGGTAGACCCGCTGCCGTTCACGCACGACCGCGGGCTGGGGATCGAAGTGCGACGCGTGGCGGCCGAACTGGCGGCGGGCGGCGTGGCGGTGCGGCTGATTGGCGCGGCCCCGGATTGGGAACGCGTGCTGGTCACGGGTGAGGCCAGCGGCGGGAAGGAGACAGCGACGTGAGGCGCAAAGGACCGAAGCGCCCGCCGCCCGCGCCCGAGCTTTCGGGCCGGCTGCGGTTGCTGACGGCTGCCGCCGCGCTGCCGCCGATATTGGCGCTGGGGTGGGTGGCGCTGCTGTGGGGGCCGGTGCTGCTGGCCGGGCTGGGGCTGGCCGCCGGACACTACTACAGTTGGCGGGCGGCGACGCGGCCCAAGGCCTCGGGCTGGGTGCGGCTGGCAGTGTTTGTGGCGCTGCACCTGGCGTTGGCGCTGATGTGCGGGCGGCTGTTTGCCCCCGGCGCGCTGCCGCAGGCTGAGTTCGCGCTGTTCGCGCAGGCCATCACCAGCTTCGACCTGCGCACGCGCCGCAACTTGTTCGCCTCGCTGGGCATGAGCTTGCTGACGCTGTATGTGGCCGGCACGCTGGCACGCGACGCCAGCTTTGGGCTGTTTGGGCTGGCGTATTTAGGTCTGACGCTGGCGGTGTTCTACGCGGCCGAGGTGGCCGACGGACAAGGCCGCGCGCGGCTGCGTTGGCCGCCGGCTGCCCCGGTGTCGGCAGCAGCGACAACGGCGCGGCGCGCGGCTGGGGGGCTGAGGCTGGCGTTCTTATTTACGGGCGTGCTGGCGGCGGGCACGGTGGTGGTGTTTGGCTTCACGCCGCACTTCGCCGCGCGGCCCGTCATCCCGCCCTTCTCGCTCGACCTGCCCATTCCGCAAGGCACCACCGCGCGCATCGTCAACCCGGCCGTGCCGCTGGTGCAGATCAACGGCTGGTCGAACGCCACCGGCGACTACTACTATGGCTTCGACAGCCAGCTCGACTTGAGCTATCGCGGCGGGCTGAGCGACAGAGTGGTGATGTATGTGCGCTCGCCGGCCTGGAGCTATTGGCGCAGCCACTCGTACGACACCTACACGGGCAGCGCGTGGCGGCAGGCCGATGACAGCACCCTCGCGCTCACAACTGGCGGGCGAGGCATTTACTTTGTGATCCCCAGCGACACGCAGGCCGAGGGCGAGGAGGTGGTGCAGACCTTTTACCTCGCGGTTGACCAGCCCAACCTGGTGTTCGCCGCTTACCGCCCAAAGGAGGCCTACCTGAACACAGCCGCGCTGGTGCTCGACGCCGGCGACGGGCTGCGGGTGGGCGAGCCGATGAAGGCCGGCACGACCTACACCATCGTCTCGCGCCGGCCGGACTTTGCGGCAGAGGCGCTGCGGGCCGCCGGTGACGACTATCCCGCGTACGTTGAAGGCACGTACCTGCAACTGCCCGATAACATCTCGGAGCGCGTGCGGGCGTTGGCGCTGGCGCTGACGGCCAACGCGCCCACGGCTTACGACAAGGCCGTGGCGATCCGTGACTATTTGCTGACCATTCCCTATGAGCTTTACCCGCCGCCGCAGCCGCCGGGCAGCGAGACGGTGGACAACTTCCTGTTTGTGGATCAGCGCGGGGTGTGCGAGCAGTTTGCCACGGCGCACGCGGTGCTGCTGCGCAGTCTGGGCATTCCCACCCGACTGGTGGCGGGCTACGGGGCGGGCGAGTACAGCGCGCTGTCGGGCTACTACACAGTGCGCGCCAACGACGCGCACGCCTGGACCGAGGTGTACTTTCCCGGCTTCGGCTGGGTGCCGTTCGACGCCACGCCGGGCTGGACGCCCTCGCCGTACACCGCGCCGGTGCAGCGCTGGCTGTTCTCGAGCGCGCTGACGGGGCTGCCCGATTTTCCGTTTGGGGCAGTGGCCGCCGCCGCGCAGGCGGTGTTTGGGGTGGCACAGTGGCCGCTGCTGCTGGTGGCGGCGGTGGCGATGCTGGTGGGGGCGCTCTGGCTATTCAGGCGCGCCTGGCGGCGGCCCGCGCCGCTGCCTGGCTTCTCGGCGCTGGATGGCGACCGGCAGCGACGGCGGATTTTGGCCGCATACCAGGCCGGGCAGCAGCGCCTAGGCCGCCGCCGCGCCGGCAGCGAGACCGTGCGCGAGTTCGCGCGGCGGGTGGATCAGCCGGAGTGGGAGGAGGTGACGGCCGCCGCCGAGCAGGCCGCGTACCGGCCGGCGCCACCGGAGAAGCGTGTGGCCGAGCGGGTGTGGGAGGTGGTGCGGCGGCTGCGGCGTAAGACCTGAAGGAAAGAAAGAGAAAGAGAAAAAGAAAGAGTCAAAGACCCTTGGGAGGGTCAGACACCCTGATCGGCCCCGCTTGATATTCGGGTGCGGCTGGGGTGATGGTTAGCGCGCGGCTAAGGCGTCGAGCTGTTCGGGTGTGCCGAAGGGCAGGGCGGTGACGGCCGGGTCGATGCGCTTGAACAGGCTCGTCAGCACGTCTTTCGGGCCGACCTCGACAAAGGTGGTGACGCCGGCCGAGATCATATAGCGGATGCTCTCAGTCCAGCGCACGGGCGAGGTTAGTTGGGCGGGCAACTCGACGCGCAGATCGTTGGGGTCGCTCATGGGCGCGGCGGTGACGTTGGCGACGATCTCGGGCAGGGGGCTGATGAAGGGCACGGCGGCGACGGCGCGCGTGAACTCGGGCAGGGCCGACTGCATGAGGGCCGAGTGCGCGGCGATGGAGACCGGCAGGCGCATGGCGCGGCGCGCGCCCTGGGCCTTGGCGAGTTCCATGGCCTTTTCCAGCGCGGCGATCTCGCCGGAGATGACGACCTGGCCGGGGCAGTTGTCGTTGGCCACCTGCACCCGGCCGCCGGTGGCGGCGCTGGCCTCGGCGCACACCGCGACGAGGGCCGGGGCGTCGAGGGCGAGGATGGCCGCCATGCCGCCGGGGGCGCGCTCGCCGGCGGCCTTCATGAGTTCGCCGCGTTTGCGCACCAGCAGCAAGCCTTCGTCTAGCTCCAGCGCCTCGGCGGCGACGAGCGCGGTAATCTCGCCCAGCGAGTGCCCGGCCACCAGATGCGGGCTGAAGTCGCCCAGGCGCTCGTGCAGCGCCCGGAGCGCGGCGATGGAGACGGTGAGCAGGGCGGGTTGGGTGTTGAGCGTGTCGTTGAGCGCGTCCTCTGGACCCTCCCAGCACAACTGTGAGAGCTTGAAGCCGAGAATGTCATCGGCCTCTTCAAAGACGGCGCGGGCGGCGGCCGACGACTGGGCCAGGGCCTGGCCCATGCCCACAAACTGCGAACCCTGACCGGGGAAGACGAAGGCGGTGGTGTGCGGGTCGAGCATGGCAACCTCGGGTGGACGCGCTTAGGTGGAAACAAAAAGGCCGCGATGAACGGCCTTGATGCTGCAATCGGCGGCGGGCCGGGCCAGCGCGGAGGCGCGGACCAACCCACCCACGTGAGTGGGCTTTAGCCCTTTTCGTCCTGCTTGACGGCAATAACTTCTTTGCCTTCGTAATGGCCGCAGTTGGGGCAGACGGTGTGCTGCGGGCGCATTTCGCCACAATTGCGGCAGGCGACCAGGGGCGTGGGCGTCAGCGCGTCGTGAGCGCGGCGGCGATCGCGGCGGCCCTTGGAATGCTTGCGTTTTGGATGCGGAGGCATGGTAGTTCCTTTACGATCCTGGCTCTGAGCAAAGTAATGCCTGCCGAAAGTTCCGGCAGGCGACGGGTGGAATTATAAAGGGCCGGGGGGCCGATGTCAAGGCGGGGGATTCTTTACACGAATGAGCACGAAGGGGGGATGGGGGGTGCTGGGCGGGAACAGGGGGATGGGCGAGACCAGCGGTGGGTGATAGAACACGGCCCAGTTGCGGATAGGACTGGCCGGGGAGAACACGAATTTTCACGCAGGGTTGAGGACGGGGCCGAGAGGCGGTTGCTCATGGGCGCAAGCCAGCCCAACGTTCGCACATGATCGGCGCAGGCTAAGGAGCACTGGTGGTGATGGTTTCCATCATGCCGGCGAAGACGCCGCGGTTAAGCTCGAAGGCGACGTTGGCTTCGTCTACCAGCGCCTGGCCGGCGGCCTCGTCGAGCGGCAGGGCGTCGAGCCGGGCGCGGTAGGCGTTTTTGAACTGGGCGTGGTCGGCGATAGTGGGAAAGTCGTAGAAGGCCAGCCCCGCGCCGGATGGGTCGGGGAACATCTTGGCGACGATGCGGCGGAGCGCCTGGCCGCCGGAGAGGTCGCCCAGATAGCGGGTGTAGTGATGGGCCACCAGTTCCACGGGGCGCTGGGCGGCCAGGTCGTTCAGGCGCTGCACATAGTGGGCGGTGGCTGGGTGCGGGGGCAGGGCGGCCCAGGTGTCGTCGCCGAAGTAGTGGGTCAGGTCGGCCAGCAGGGCGGGCAGGCGGTGCAGCTCGGGCAGGTAGAACTGGCCGAGGAGCGGGTGTAAACGGTGCGTCTCCAGGTGCGCTTCGAGCGCGGCGTAGACGTAGCGCAACTGCACCAGGAAGGTGCGGTAGGCTTCGGGTGTCAGGCGGCCGGCAAAGAACTCACGGATGAAAGGGGTGGTTTCGGCCAAGCGGTGCGAAACTTTGGTGCCTTCGCGCAGGCGGACGGATAGCGGCAGCATGGGTTGTGACTGATCCTTGGGCTGGCAGGGAACTGAGAATTCAGTAGATTATAGAATGGCTCAGGTGGAAATCAATAGACCCATGTGCCCAACCGTTTTAGGCCCACCTAATTTTAGAGGGGGGTGATTTGGAGGCGCGGGGCTGTTAAACGAAACGCGCCCGGTGGGGCGCGTTTGGATGGAACGGATGGAGCCGGGTGGGCGGCGGCCAGCTTTAATTGCTGGGGGCGGGCTCGGTGACGGGGGCTTCGGCGCGCAGGCGGGCGATGCCGTTGCGGGCCTGGGTGAGCGACTTGACCAACTCGGCTTCGAGTTTGGTGAGCACATCCAGGGTGTAGTCGTCGGCCTCGGCGCGGATTTGCTCGGCGTCGCCACGGGCGGCCACCAGAATCTGCTCGGCCTTGGCCTGGGCCTGCTGCACCATGGCCTCGCGCCCAACCATTTGCTCGCTCTTTTCTTGAGCGATCTGCACGGTGCGGGCGGCCTCTTCTTGGGCCTGGGCCATGATGCGGTCGCGCTGGGCCAGCACCTGCTGTGACTTCTTGACTTCTTCGGGGATCGAGACGCGCATCTGGTCAATGATCTCCAGCACGCGGTCTTCGTCCACCATCAGCTTGTGGCTGAGGGGGATGGCGGTGCCCGAATTGAAGACTTCTTCTAGCCGGTCTACTAAATGCAGAATATCCATATCATCCTCCCCTAAGGGGTGGGGATCACAATACGCTTCAAGGCCAAACTTAATGGCTAAGATACACGAATTGGGCCGAGAATGCAATTGCGCCGCTGGCCCGGGAGCATTTCAGTCTGGGGGCCAATTTTGTAAGAGGCTAGGTAGCCGGCAACGTCGAGAC
>JBBRZY010000054.1:0-12574 GCA_038252885.1 Anaerolineales bacterium
CCGCGACCGTGCAAGAGTACACCCACCAGTTCGAGCGCGTGTGCCGTCACTTTATTCTGTACGAGGACCATAGCTGGGCCGGCGACAGCCAGTATGCCTACTACCAGCCGATGGGCGGATTTCAACATTGGAACCTATCGGCCATCCAGCCCGCGTTGACGCTCTTCAAACGGCTGTATAAGGTCCCAGCGCCCTTTCACAGCGACATGTTTGGCGAGTTTTTTGAGTGGCTGTACGCGCGCCGGCAGCCGGGCCCGAACACGCACCCCGTATTGGCGGCGGCCCGCCAACCGGCCAGCAGCCACCTGCCCCCAGCTTGAAGCGCCAGGGGCCGCCATGCGGCGCGATCATCCGACGCTCAGCCAAGCTAGTGCCCACGCTCGTCCTGCCTGCTGGTATGAAAAAGCTTGGTATCAACCGGGTGAGTTCCTGGCGCCCATGGTAAGCCTGGCGATTCTCGAAACATAATGCGCATTGCAATCTGGCATAATCTGCCCAGCGGCGGGGGTAAGCGCGCCCTCTTTCATCAAGTGCAGGGCCTGCTAGCCCGCGGCCACACCGTCGAGGCCTGGTGTCCGGCGCACGCCGACCATTCGTTCCTCGCGCTCGATCGCCTCATCCCCGAACATGTGCTGCCCTGCCCGCCCCTGGTGTGGCAGCCCACCTATCCGACCGGCGGGCTCCGGGGCTTTTGGCGTCATTACAAGAATACGCGCTATGTGCTCGCCGCGCTTGATCGCCATGCCCTACAGTGCGCCCAGGCGATTGAGCAAGGCCAATTTGATGTACTGCTGGTGCATACTTGCATGTACGTCCGCATCCCGGCCATTGGGCGCCACACGGCTTTGCCAAACGTCCTGTATTTGCATGAACCCTACCGGCAACTCTACGAAGCCGATCCACAATTGCCCTGGGTCGCTGCCGATTGGCCGGCGCGCTTCTGGCGCAGCCCCCGGGCGCTCGGTCGCTTTGTGTTGGATGCGTTCCTGATCCAGTCTTTGCGTTTCATGGTCCGCGAGCAATTGGTCAGCGTCCGCGCCTTTGACCGGCTGCTGGTCAATTCACTTTATAGCCGCGAAAGCGTCCTGCGCGCCTTTGGGCTAGACGCCACCCTATGCTATCTTGGGGTAGAGGCGGCCCAGTTTCGCGCCACGGGCGCGCCCCGCGAACGGTTTGTCGTCAGCCTTGGCGCGCTGCACCCCACCAAGCGCGTCGACCTGGCTATTCGCGCCCTGGCAGCCATTCCCCTTGAGCGGCGGCCGGAGCTTGTGTGGATTGCCAATTTCGCGGACCACGCCTACCGCCAGCAGGTCGAAGCGTTGGCGCACCAGTGCCAGGTGCGCTTTACGGTGCACGTGGGCATTGAGGATACAGCCGTGGTGGACTGGCTTAGTCGGGCAGCCGTCATGCTCTATACCGCCCGCCTGGAGCCTTTTGGCTTTGCCCCGCTAGAAGCGAATGCCTGTGAGACGCCGGTCGTGGCCGTCGCCGAGGGCGGCGTGCGCGAGACCGTCATCGCCGGCCTGAACGGCCTATTGGTGGAAGGCACCGATCCTGAAGCCCTCGGAGCGGCCGTGCTACAGCTACTCGACAACCCGACGCTCGCCCGCCGCCTGGGCCAGGCTGGCCGGCGTCAGGTCCTCGAACAATGGCAGTGGCCTCACTCGATTGACCGCCTCGAAAGTCAGTTGTTCGACGTCGTTAATATTAACCGCGCGCCCTCTCCGCCGCAATAACAGATCACGGTGCTAACGCCATTGTCCTTTTATCTGCTCCAACTGCCGCGCGCGGCCACACCTTTGCCAACCGGGGCGCCCGGTTCGGCCGGGCGAATGCGGCTCAACGCCGCCAACTTATTGTCCCTGGCGAGCCCTACGCTTACTGAGGCAGCCCCGGCGCAAGCCTTGGCCGCGACCTATCGCGCGCTGCATGACGAGGGCGCCCCCCGTTGAACCACTTGCGCCGAGCCACGCGCTGGGCTAAACGGTTGGTGTCGTCACAGACCACACCGGCCGCCCTGGGGCCAGCCAGCGAAGTGCGGGTGACATCCGACCTTAAGGCCTGGTGCCACGGTCGGCCGGGCGCGAGCTACCAGGTGGTGAGCCCGCCCCGCCACATTCAGCGGACGCCGCCCCACACGCTGGAGCCCGCCCAGCCCTCCGACCTGGCCCACTATCTCGACGTGCGCGCGCCCGAACGCGGGCTGGCCCAAGTGGCTCGCGCGCGGCTGATGAACGCCCAGGGCCTTATCCACTTGCCCGACGGTTCGTGGGTGGGCGAGACGGTGGCCTTGACACCCGCCGGTCAGCAGCACGTGCTGGCGGCCAAAGTGAGCGCCGGCCGGCCGTGGCCGCGCCAAGCCATCCGTCAGCGCGGCCGGTTTTTCTCGGCCCTGGTGATCGGCTCATCCAATTATTACCATTGGATCCACGACATCATCCTGAAGCTCTGGCGGGTGCTGCCGCTGCTGCCGGGTGATGTGCGTATCATTGTGCCGGCCGACCTGCGGCCCTTCCAGCGCGAGACCCTGGCGCTCTTGGGGCTGGGCGCAGAGCGGCTGCTGCCCTATCGGGAGGGCGAGGCCTGGGAGCTGGATGAGCTATTTGTAGCCGTGCCCTACCCCAAGCCAATAGTCGAGGATGCCGAGGCGCTGGCCTGGCTGCGTGACTGTTGCCAGACCGCCTATGGCATCCAGCCCGCCGGCCGGGGCAACCGCCGCATTTACGTCAGCCGCGCGCTGGATGGCCACTTCCGCACCATCAACAAGCCCGAGATCATCGCCTTGCTGCAAGCGCGCGGGTTTGAAGTTTGCCTGCCGGGCCGGCTGTCGCTGGCCGACCAAGCCGCCCTGTTCTCAGACGCCCGCCTGATCGTCGGCACCGGCACCGGGTTGGCCAACATGCTCTTCGCCCCGCCCGGCGCGCAGATCGTCCAATGGCAAGACGAAGCGCACTTTGTGTACGCACTGTGGACCATTAGTGCCGCCCTGGGCCACGCTTACTGGTGGCTGCGGGCCGACACGGTCCCTAGCGCCCATCCGGGACTGAGTGACTTTGTCGTTCCGCCTGAAAAACTAAGCGCCACCCTGGATCGCCTGGTCTAGCGCCTTGATGCCCAACCGCGCCCCCCAGGCCCCCGGCCTCCCCGGCCGGGCGCGCCTCATCGCCTTCCACCTGCCCCAATTTCACCCCATCCCCGAGAACGACGCCTGGTGGGGTCAGGGCTTCACCGAGTGGACCAACGTAGCCCGCGCCCGGCCGCTCTTCCCCGGCCACTATCAGCCGCACCTGCCGGCCGACCTGGGCTTCTACGATTTGCGCCTGCCAGAGGCGCGCGCCGCGCAGGCCAACCTGGCGCGGGCGTATGGCCTGGAAGGCTTTTGCTACTACCACTATTGGTTCGGCGGCCGGCGGCTGCTCGAACGGCCGGTGAACGACCTGCTGGCCGGCGGCCAGCCAGACTTTCCGTTCTGCCTGTGCTGGGCCAATGAGGCCTGGTCTCGGCGCTGGCTGGGCGAAGCGCGCGACATCCTCATGCCGCAAGCCTACTCGCCCGAAGACGACGTCAACCATATCCGCTGGCTCATGGGCGCCTTTGCCGATGCGCGTTACCTGCGCTTCGACGGGCGCCCAATTTTTTTGGTCTACCGGCCGACCGACCTGCCCGACCCGCGCCGCACCACCGACACCTGGCGGCAAGAATGCACCCGCGCCGGGCTGCCCGAGCCCTACCTGGTCGCCTCCGACGCGTTTTGCCCCGGCTGGGATTGCCGCACCCTGGGCTTCGACCACACGCTGGAGTTCAACCCGCAGTTGGCGCGGCTGCCGCAATACATGGACGACGGCCCCCGCTGGGCCAAGCTTAGACGCAACCTTAAGCTGGGCGTGCGCAGTGCCAGCCTGCGCCTGTACGACTATGCCGAAACCCAACACGCGCTGCAAGCCCGCGTGAACCAGCACCCCACGCTGCCATGCGTCATGGTCAGTTGGGACAACACGCCGCGCCGGGGCCGCCAGGCGATTGTGGTGACCAATAGTGATCCGGCCGTGTTTGAAACGACCTTGCGCGCCACCATTCAGTCGGTGCAATCCCAGCCCCCCGCCGAGCGCCTGGTCTTCGTCAACGCCTGGAACGAATGGGCCGAGGGCAACCACCTGGAGCCTGACCTGCGCTTTGGCCACCAGTTCTTAGAGGCCCTGCAGCGGGCCAACACCCTCGCCGCGCCGCCGGCCGAGCCCCCGCGCCCATGAGGCGCGTGCGCCTGCTGCTCAGCCTGCTGTGGCTGTGCGCGCCCTGGCTGCCCGCGCTGCCGGCCCTCGCCGCCGCCCAGCCGGCCGCCACGACCACGGCTGAACAGTGGCGCGTTTTTGAGATCACATTGACCAGCACCCAACCGTATGACAACCCCTTTACCGCTGTCAGCGTGACGGCCGTGTTCACCAGCCCCACCGGCCAGCCGCTAACGCGCCCCGGCTTTTGGGATGGCGGCGATACGTGGAAAGTGCGCGTGGCCTTGACCGAACGCGGGCGCTGGACCTACCAGGTGCGCGCCAGCGACCCGGCCAACGCCGGGCTAAACCCGCCCGCCGCCGCCGTGCTGTGCACCCCCTACACCGGCCGGCTTGAGATTTACCAACACGGCTTCTTGAGCGTCAGCGCCAATGGCCGCTACTTGCAGCACGCCGACGGCACGCCCTTCTTTTGGCTGGGCGATACCCACTGGTTCTTCGACTCAAAGGAACGCTGGGACGCCTCCAATGACCCGCGCTGGCCGTCGGAGTTTCGTGCGCTGGTAGATCGGCGGCTGACGCAGGGCTTCAGCGTCTATCAAAGCGTCATCTTTGGCCCGGCGGCCAACTATTGGGTCGGCGCGCCGGGCGAGCGCCTCAACCCCGCCTACTTCCGCGAGCAGCTTGACCCCAAACTGGCCTACCTGGCCGACCACGGCCTGGTGAATGCCTTGGGCCTGGGCTTTCACAGCAACATTGACGGTCACGCCGACGCCCTGGCGCAGTTGGCCCAGTATGTGGTGGCGCGCTACGGCGCCTACCCCATGGTGTGGATCACTGGCGGCGAGGTCGGCGGCAGCGACCCCGATCTGCGCCCCGCCCGCCTGGACGGCTGGCGGCAGGTGGCGCTGGCCATCGACGCGGCCGACGACTACCACCAACCCCAGACCGCCCACTACACGCCCGATTTTCCGACTGACTACCAAGCCGAAAGCTGGTTCGACTTTACAATGCTCCAGGGCGGGCACAACCCGAGCGTGGTCGACACCCGGAATTATCAGCGCTACTATCAGGCCCGCCCGCCGAAGCCCATGTTGGAGGCCGAGGCCAACTATGAAGGTCTGTATCCGTGGGCCACGGCCGATCTGGTGCGGGCCAGCGCCTACCGCGCCATCCAGTCTGGCAGCTTCGGGTACACCTATGGAGCGCAGGGCATCTGGAACGCGGTCTGGGACGACGCCGACACCGTCGCCGACTTCAGCGAATTCCATCGGAATTGGAACCAGGCCATTGACTTTCCCGGCGGGCAGCAAATGGCCTACCTGGCGCGCTTCTATCGGCGCGTGCCGTGGGCCACGCTGCAGCCGCGCTCGCACGGCCTGGTCCAATATGCGCCCGAGTTGATCGACCAGAACCGCCCGCTTGTCACGGCCGACGCGGACGCCAACAACCTCGTGGCCTATTTGCCCGCCGCCTTCGACCCAGTGAACGCGCCCCTCACCTTCATCAACCTGCCCGACCAAACCTACAACGTCCGCTGGTACAACCCGCGCACGGGCGTGTGGTTGTATCAAGGGCGCGCGCGCACCGGCCTGGGCACCTGGGTGCTTGAGCCCAAGCCCGATGGCAACGACTGGCTGGTGTGGCTGCAGGCCACGCGCCCGCTGCCCGCCGACAGCGCTGTGGCGCGGGCCGCCGCCCAACCCAACCTGGCGCTGGGCCAAGTGGTGGTCAGTTCCAGTGACGCCGACGCCGAGCAAGCGGCCGCCCTGGCCTTCGATGGCGACCTGCAAACGCACTGGCAGCCGACCGCCGCCAGCGCCGCGCCCCATTGGCTGGAAGTGAATTTTGCGGAGCCGGTCACATTCAACACCGCCACCATTAGCGAAGATGACTTTCGCACGCGCGCCTACCAGTTGGAAGTCTGGGACGGCGCGGGCTGGGTCATCGCCTATCGCGGCACGCTCATCGGTCACCTGGAACCGCACCTGATCCAGTTCGCGCCGCAGACCACCACGCGCGCCCGACTGGTGTTCACGCGCACCGCGCAAACTCCCTTCCTCCGCGAGTGGGCGCTGCTTAGCCTACCAGACCTCCAGCAGGCGCGCAGCGGGTGGAAGCGATGAGCACCGGCCCGGTGCGCGCGCTGGCGTTCTACCTGCCTCAGTTCCATCCCATCGCCGAGAACGATGCCTGGTGGGGGCCGGGCTTCACCGAGTGGCGCAACGTAGTGCCGGCCCGGCCGCGCTTTCGCGGGCACACCCAGCCGCACCTGCCCGCCGACTTGGGCTTCTACGATCTGCGCGTGCCCGAAGTGCGTGAGGCCCAGGCCGACCTGGCCCGCGCCTATGGCCTGCACGGCTTCTGCTACTACCACTATTGGTTCAACGGCCGGCGGCTGTTGCAGCGCCCGATGGACGAAGTGCTCGCCGCCCAGCGGCCAGACCTTCCCTTCTGCCTGTGCTGGGCCAACGAGAGTTGGACCCGCAACTGGGACGGCCAATACGGCGTTCACCTGATCCAGCAACAGTACAGCCCGGCCGACGATCAGGCCCACATCGACTTTCTGCTGCGCGTGTTCGCCGACCAGCGTTACATCCGCGTGGACGGACGGCCGCTGTTCCTCATCTACCGCGCGCACGAGTTGCCCAACCCCGCCGCCACAGCCGAGGTCTGGCGCACCGCCGCGCACCGCGCCGGCCTGCCCGGCTTGTATCTGTGCCAGGTCGAAAGCAACTTTGGCCCTGAGCACGCCGACCCGGCCCAAATCGGCTTTGACGCCGCCGTCGAGTTTCAGCCGGATGTCTTCCACCTGGGCCGCCCGCTGCGCCAGACGCGCGTCTGGCGCTGGCTGCGGCGGCTGCGGCTCTCGTCGCGGGCCTACATCGAGAACAGCATCTTCGATTACGCCACGGTCGTCGAGCGCATGTTAGCCAAGCCGCTGCCCGCCTACCCCTATCATCGCGGCGTCGTCCCAGCCTGGGATAACTCGGCCCGCCGCGCCGTCGACGCCTTCATCCTCAAAGACTCGACCCCGGCCCTGTACGAACATTGGCTGCGGCAGATCGTGCGCCAGGCGGTGGGCCGCGCCGAGCCGCCGCTGGTGTTCATCAACGCCTGGAATGAATGGGCCGAGGGCTGCCACCTGGAGCCCGATCAGCGCAGTGGGCGGGCCTACCTCGAAGCCACACAGCGCGCGCTGACCACCGCCCTGGCCGCGCCCGACCCCGCCGCGGCCCACCCCAGATGAGCGCGCCCGACCTGCCCAGCGTGTGGATCATCGTCCTGCACTGGCAGCGGCTGGACGACACCGCCGCCTGCCTGGCCTCGCTGCGGGCGCAAGCGGGTGTGTCGGTGCAGATCGTGCTGGTTGACAACGACCCTACCGAGCCGGCCCGCGCCTTGGCCGAGCCGGCCGATTTAACTTTGCACTACCTGCCGACCGGCCGCAACTTGGGCTACGCCGAAGGCAACAACGTCGGCCTGCGTTACGCGCTCGACCACGGCGCCGACTGGCTGCTGGTGCTCAATAACGACACCGTGGCCCCGCCCGACATGACCGCCCGCCTGGTGGCGACGCTGGCCGCCGCGCCGAACATCGGCATGGCCTGCCCCGCCGTCGCCTCGTGGGCCACGCCGGCCAACCGCTTCACCCCGATCATTGACTGGCCCGAGGGCCGCGCGGGCGAAACCTGGCTGCAACCTACCGACACCGTGACCCGCCCGGTAGACTACGTCTCCGGCTGCGCGCTGCTGACGCGGGCCGCCGTCGTCACAGCCATTGGCCTGTTCGACGCCGCCTACTTCGCCTATTATGAAGATGTCGATTGGAGCCTGCGCTGCCAACGCGCCGGTTATCAGACTGTCATCGTGCCCGAAGCGTGTGTTTATCACAAAGGCACAGCCGATCAGCGGCCCGAGAAATCCGAAGGGGCCTGGTACTACTTCATCCGCAACCAAATGCGCTTTATTCGCCTGTACACCCCCCGCGCCCAATGGCCGGGCCGCCTCTGGGCCTACACCCATGGCGCGCTCGAATATTACGGGGCGGCCCGCGCCGACCACCAAACGGCCAATGCCGCCGCCATCCTCGCCGGCTGGTGGGCCGGCTTGCGCGGTCAGCTTGGGGCCGACCGTCCCCCCGCCCCCGGCTGGGTGACGGCCATCATCGCCGCCCAGCCCGCGTTCTGGCTGTGGCTCACAGCCTCCTGGCCCACCTGGCGCGGCCGGGTGCGTCTGCGCAGCCGGTTGCGCGAACTGCGTCACCGCGCCCAGCCGGTGAAGCCATGAGCCAGCCGCGCCCGGCGCGCATTGGCATCGCGGCCATGTACCACAGCCAGGTCGGCTTTGCCGGCGGGCTGGATGTGTACGTGCGGCAGTTGGTCGAGGCGTTGGCCGACCACGACCACCGCACCGAGTACACCGTGCTAACCAGCGCGGCGGGCCAGGCGGCCTGGGGCTATCGCACCTGGCCGGCCAACGTGCGCCTCCACGCCCTGCGCGAATTCGCGCCGCGCGCCGCCTGGCCCACACGCGTTTGGCGGCGCGTGCAGCGTCAGCGCGGTCGCCCCGTGCCGCCCCACTACGGCGATGACTACCTGGCGCTCCAGATTGACCAACTCGGCTTCGATCTGGTGCACTACCCCGCCACGCTCATCCGGCCGCTGACGCTCACCACGCCGTGCGTGCTCACCGTGTTTGACTTACAGCACGAGTACTATCCCGAACACTTCACCCCGGCCGAGATGGCCTGGCGCGCTCAGAGCTACCGGCCCTCGGTGCACAAGGCCGCGCATCTGCTCACGCCCTCGCAGTACACCGCCACCACCTTGACCGAAAAATATGCCGTGCCGCCCGCGCACCTCACTGTCATCCCGGTCGGGGCCGACCCGCGCCTGCAGCGCGCTACCCCGCTCGAAGTGGCGCGGGTGCGGGCCAAGTACCATCTGCCGGAACGCTATCTGTACTACCCAGCCAACCCCTGGCCGCATAAGAACCATGCTCGCCTCATCGCCGCGCTGCGGCTGCTCAGCCCAACCCTGCCCACGCCGCCCACGCTGGTGCTCTCGGGCCGGCTGGCGAACGAGCCGCGCGATGCGCGACTACTAGCGCTGGCGGCCGGGTTGGAGGCTCAGGTGATTGACTTGGGGTTTGTGCCCACGGCCGATTTGGCCGGGCTGTATACCGGCGCGCATCTCATGGTCTTCCCGTCGCTGTTTGAGGGCTTTGGCATCCCCCTGCTCGAGGCCATGGCTTGCGGCTGCCCCATCGCCGCCGCCGACGCCACCGCCATCCCCGAGTGTGTGGGCGATGCCGCCGTGCTCTTCGATCCGCTTGACTCGGCTGCCATCGCCGCGGCCATCCGCGCCCTGTGGGATGACGAACCCCGCCGCCGCGCCCTGGCCGCGCGCGCCGCGCAGCGCCTGCCCGCCTACGCCTGGCCGCGCCTCGTACCACAGTTGACCGCCGTGTACGAACGGCTGGCGGCCAAGCACCGGAGGGCCTCGCCATGACGCCCGCCGCCGCCGACTGGCCGCGCATCACCGTCGTCACCCCGTCATACAATCAGGGCCAGTTTCTCGAGGCCGCGATTCAGTCGGTGCTCAGTCAGAACTATCCCAACCTCGAGTACATCATCATTGACGGCGGCAGCACCGACGACAGCCTCGCCATCCTCCGCCGCTACGCCGACCGCCTGGCCTATTGGGTCAGCGAGCCAGACGGCGGGCAGTACGACGCGCTCAACAAAGGCTTTGCGCGCGCCACCGGCCAGGTCATGGCCTGGCTGAACTCGGACGATCTCTACTGCCCGTGGGCGCTGCGCCAGGTGGGCGAGGTCTTCCGCGCCTGCCCGGAAGTGCGCTGGCTGACCACCGCCACCCTGCTGCGCTGGAACACGGCCGGCCTGGTCGTCGCCTCTAGCCGCGCGCCCGGCTATGCCGCCAATTGGTTCTACGCCGGCCGCCACCTGGGCGAAAGCCCCGACTTCGTCGAGTGGATTCAGCAAGAGTCCACCTTCTGGCGGCGTGACTTATGGCAAGCGGCCGGCGGCCGGCTCGAGGCCGCGCTCCACTACGCCGGCGACTTCGAGTTGTGGGCGCGCTTCTGGCGGCACGCCCCGCTCTACAGCCTGGCCGCGCCGTTGGGTGGCTATCGCCAGCACAGCGCGCAAAAGACCGCCAGCCTCGACGGCTACTTGCGCGAGGCCCGCGCGGTGCTGCGCGCCCAGCCCACCCCCACGCCGGCCATGCCCCCGCGCTGGCTGCGGCCGTTCTTGCGCGGGCTGCTGCGCGTCACCGGCCGGGGCGGGCGGCGCTTCGGCGGGCAAGTGCATCTGGTTGACTACGACCCACAGGGCGGGCGCTGGTATACCGGCTGGCGGTATGTGATATGACCGCCGCGCCCCAGCCGGGTCAAGCCCGGCCGCCGCTGGTGTCCATCATCACACCCGCCTTCAACTCGGTTGACTTCCTCGGCGCGACCCTGGCGAGCGTGCAGCGCCAGACCTACGCGCCGCTGGAGCACATCGTCATTGACGGCGGCTCCACCGACGGCACGCTCGACCTGCTGCGCCAGTCGTCCGCCCGTTGGGTGTCCGAGCCTGATCGCGGCCAGACCGACGCTCTTAACAAGGGGCTGCGCCTGGCGCAGGGCGACATCATCGGCTGGGTCAACGCCGACGACACCTACGCGCCAGGGGCCGTCGCCGCCGCCGTTGCGCACCTGCTGGCCGACCCGGCGGTGGGCTTAGTGTTTGCCGACTGCCTGTGGATAGACGCAGCCGGCGCAACGCTCGACACCTGGCGCACGCGGCCCACCACGTTCGCCGACCTGCTGCTCGACGGCTGCGTCATCGCCCACCAGGCGGCCTTTGTGCGGCGTGCAGTGTTCGAGGCAGTCGGCCCGTTCGACGCCAACCTGCGCTACGTCATGGACTACGAGTGGCTGCTGCGCGCGCTGCGGGCCTTTCCCGCGCGCCACGTGCCGGGTGTGTGGGGCAGCTTGCGCGTATGGGAGGGGACCAAGACCAGCCAAGCGCAAAGCGCCTTCTGGCCCGAGAACGTCGCCGTCGTCGAGCGCGCGCTCTTGGCCGGCGGCGTCACGGCCGCCGTGGCCGACGAGGCGCGCCGGCGGGTGCAGTTTCAGTTGGCCCTCGCCGCCGCCTGGGACGAAGACTGGGCCGCCGCCATGCCCGCCTTTGGGGCAGCGCTGGCCGGCGGGCCACCCTATGGCAGTTGGCCGGCGCTGGCCGAAATGATCGTCGCGCGCTGCCAACGCCCATCCTACCTGGCCGTGTCGCCGGCCGAGGCCGATCAATTGCTCGACCGCGTGCTGCGCGTGCCGGCCCTGCAGCCGGCTTTGTTGGGGCATCTGCATCAGGTGCGCGCCTTCCGCGCCTGGCAGCAGCGCGACCGGCCGGCCACCCGCCACCACGCCGCCGCCGCCCTGCGCGCTTCGCCCGAGGCGCGGCGCAACCGGGGCTTGTGGTCGGTGTGGGCCAGGGCCTGGCTGCCGTCGGGTCGCCCCGGAGGCCCCGGTGGCTGACGCCGACGCCCCCCGTCTGCGCGTCGGCATGGTCCTCGAAGAACTGGCCGAGGCGGGCGGCATCGAGGCTTCGGTGGTCACGCTAATCGAGGCGCTGCGCGCGGTCGGCTGCGACAGCGTGGTGCTCACCTGCCAACCCTTTGCGGCCGACAATCAATACGCCCTCCAGCTGCGCCAGGCCGGTGTGCCGCTGCACAGCCTGCCCGACGGGTTGGCAGGCGCGCGCGACCGCCTGGCTGAGGTGACCGACGTGGCCGCCCAGACCGTCCTCATCCTGCTGCTGCCGCTTAGCCTGCTCGCCCTGCTGGGGCTGACGTTGGCGCGGCGGCAAAGCTGGCGGGCCAGTTGGCGCAGCCTGCGCGGCTGGGTGCGGGCGCGGCTGCCGGTGCAAGCGCTGGTGCGCCGCAACTGGGCCAGGGCGGTCCAGCGCTGGAGCCGCCAGGCGCGGCTCGATGTGATTCATGTGCACGGCTTCGGCGGCGGGGCCAACCCGGCCGGCGCATTGCTGGCGGCGGCGGGCACCCACCTCCCCCTGGTATACTCGGAGCATGGCATCCCGTGGCCCAGTTTGCGGGGCGAGCGTGAGCTTCAGCGTCACCTGGCCCTGGCCCACCGGCTGATCGCCGTCTCAAGGGCCGCCGCCCACGCGCTGCGCGAAGTGTGTGGGGCCACCCAGCCGATTGAAGTGATCTACCACGTCGTGCCCGAGGCCGCCGCGCCTCAGCCGGCTCCCGCTGTAAACGCCCCCGTGGCTCCGCTCGTCTTTGGCTGTGCGTCCATGCTGCGCCCGCCCAAGGGCC
>JBBRZY010000055.1:0-12549 GCA_038252885.1 Anaerolineales bacterium
ACTGCTGGCCCGCGCCAAGGGCAAACAGGAAGCGCTGGCGGGCAGTAGCGCGGCCGGCAGGGCGGGAGCCCGGTTGGCTTGCAGATAAGCGCGCACATCGCGCTCGACGATTAGCCCGCCCGCGCCAGTGGCCTTGCCAATCGCGGCCAGCGGCACGCCCTCCTTCTCGGCCAACCCGCGCGCACGGGGGCTGGCGAGGATGCGGGCGGCTGGCGGCGCGGCGTGGCCACTGGCGGGGACGGCTGCCTCATGCTCGGCGCTGATGGTGCCGATGGTGGTCTTGATGGCGACCTCGCTGCCCGGCTCGACCAGCAGCGATTGCAGCGTGCCACTGGCGGGCGCTTCGACCGTCAGCACGGCCTTATCGGTTTCGACCTCGAACAGCGCCTCGCCCTTAGTCACCGGGTCGCCCACTTTTTTCAGCCAGGCGGTCAGGACCAGCGTGTCTGAGGTCTGGCTGAGCGGCGGCATCACAATTTCAAATGGCATGGGGTAAGCTCCGGGCTCTAGCACATCGCCAGGGCGGTGGCGATGATGCGCGCCTCGCTCGGCACGTAGGCCTGCTCCAGCACCGGCGCGAAGGGCGGCGGCACATCGGGCGCGGCCAGGCGCTTGATCGGCGCGTCCAGATAGGCAAAGGCCTCATCCGCCATCAGCGCGGCGATCTCGGCCCCCCAGCCATTGGTCAGGTTGTCCTCTTCCACGATCAGCAGCCGGCCGGTCTTGCGCACCGACTCGAGGATCAGCGCCTTGTCCAACGGCACCAGCGTGCGCGGGTCGATCACCTCGACCTCGATGCCTTGCTCGGCCAGCTTGTCGGCCGCCGCCAGCGCGCGGTAGACCATCAGCAGGTTGGCGACGATGGTCAGGTCCTTGCCCTCCCGCCGCACGATGCCCTGGCCGATGGGCACGATGTAGTCCTCGTCCGGCACGTCGCTGATCGGGCTGAGGGCGCTCTTCTCGGTGCGCGCGCCCTTCGAGCCGTACAGCAGCTTGTGCTCGAACATCAGCACCGGGTTGTCGTCGCGGATGGCGGCCAGCAGCAGCCCCTTGGCGTCGTAGGCCGTCGAGGGGGCCACCACCTTCAGCCCGGGCACATGCGTGAAGAACGCCTCCAGGCTCTGGGCGTGCTGCGAGCCGCGCCCCGTCGCGCCAATGGGGGCGCGCATGACCATCGGCACCGAGAGCGTGCCGCCCGACATGTAGCGCAGCTTGGCGGCCTGGTTGGCCAGTTGGTCCATCATGTTGAACAGAAAGTCGCCATACTGCACGTCGGCAATCGGCCGCAGCCCGCAGGCCGCCGCGCCAATCGCCATGCCGGCGATGGCCGCCTCGGAGATGGGCGTATCGAGAATGCGGTCGTGGCCGAACTCGTCTGACAGCCCGAGCGTGACCGTGAAGGCCCCGCCAAAGCCGCCGGGGATGCCGATGTCTTCGCCCAGGCAGACCACGCGCGGGTCGCGCCGCATTTCAGACCGGATGGCCGACCGCAAGGCTTCGGCAATGCTCATTTTAGTCATGGCCTAATCCTTGAACACGTCTTCGTAGATGCTGGCCGGGTCGGGCAGCGGGCTGGCTTCGGCGAACTCAATCGCGGCCTGGATGGTGGCCGTCACTTCGGTCTGGATGGCGGCCAGCGCCGCTTCGGCCCCCGGCTGCGTCTGGCGCAGCCACGCGCCATAGTTGTCAATTGGGTCGCGCAGTTTCCAAGCCGCCTCCTCTTCCTTGGCGCGGTAGGTGCGCGGGTCAGAGCGCGAGTGGCCGCACTGGCGGTAGGTCAGGCACTCGATCAGCGTCGGGCCGTCGCCGCGCCGCGCCCGTTCGGCCGCCTCCCGCGTGGCCTGGTAGACCGCCAGCACGTCGTTGCCGTCAATCGTCAGGCCGGGGATGCCGTAGGCGTGCGCGCGCTCGGCCACGGTGGCGGTCTTGATGGCCTGGCTGACCGGGGTCGAGGCGGCGTACAGGTTGTTCTCGCACACCAGCACCACCGGCAGGTTCCAGATGGCGCAGGCGTTCACGCCCTCGTGCCAGGCGCCTTCGTTGACCGCGCCCTCGCCAAAGAACACGGCCGTCACTTTGCCGTCCTTGAGCATCTTGCTGGCGTAACCCGCGCCCGCCGCCAGCGGCAGGTTGCCGCCCACGATGGCGATGGCCGGGAACATGCCCAGTGTGAAGTCGCCCACGTGCATCGAGCCGCCTTTGGCCTTGCAGGTGCCGCCGGCCTTGCCGAACAGCTCGGCCATGATGCCGCCCGGCGAGACCCCCTTGGCCAGCGCGTGGCCGTGCGGGCGGTGCGTGCTCAGCAGCCAGTCGGCCGGCTGCAGCGCGCCGCACACGCCGGCCGCCACCGCCTCCTGCCCGATGTAGAGGTGCAGGGTCGAGGGGATTTTGCCCTGCAGATACAGCTCGTTGACGATCTCTTCGAACTGGCGGATGAGCAGCATCTCGCGGTACAGGCGCAGCAGGCCGTCGCGCTCGGGCAGCGGGCCGGGGGGTGTAGCCAGGCTGTGGGCCGGCAGCACAGCTCCGGCCGGCAGAGTCATTTCAGCCATCGGGTGTCTCCTGAGTCAAACATGGGTAAGAGGCTGGCGCGGTCGCCGCGCAGCGCCATCATTATAAATTAGGGCGCGGCTGAGGGTGGGCCGGACTCAGACGGCGTAGCTGGTCCAACTGCCGGTGCAGCCGTGGCCGCGCCGCACATGCAGCACGCCCCGCGTCGGCTCGGCGATGTAGCCCGAGATGGTGTGGAAGCCATGCGCGCCGTGCCGGCACAGGCCGCTCGGCTCGCCCGCGTGGTCGGCCATGATCGCTTGCAGACTCGCGACGGTGATCTGCCCCCACTGCGCCTGGACAAGTTCATTCAGCCGGTCGAGCCGGGGGCACGAGTCGGGCAGCGAGTTGGTTTCGAGCGCGGCGTACTGCGGCGTGACGTAGTGGTTGGTGTGCACGCGCCGGTCGGGGTGGGTGTCGGCGTAAATGGCGAGGCCGTCCGGCCGCACTTCCACATCGGCAATGGCGCCACTCGCATCCGCGATGACGAGGTTGTTGGCTGAGCACAGCGGATGCTGCTCCACCAGCCGCACCGCGTCGGCGGTGGTGCGCTGCTCGAGGATGGCGCGCTTGACCGGGTACTTGGGCAGGCCCAGTTGCCAGGTGTAGTCGTACAGTGCATTGGCGAACAGCGCCACGCCAGCCGAGTTGAGGCCCATGTAACCCAACTGCCCGGCGAAGGTGAACATCACCGCGCGCGGGCGGCCGTCGTCGGGCTGCACATGCAGCACAATCGCCACGTCACTGTACTCGACCGGCAGGTCCTGGTTCTGCCCCGCCAGCGTCTGCCCCCCGGCCGTGGCCGCGCCGGTGAGCGCGAACGCCGAGCAGCCCTCGTCCTGCTGGTAGGCGGCCTCGGCCCGCGCCTGGCACAGCATGGCCTCCTCAAACGAAATCTCCGCGCCCGCCGCCAGCCCGCGCACCTCTTCCATATAGGCCGGGCTAAGGCGCTCAATCAGCGGCACAAACCGCAGCGCATTACGGCCCAGCTCGTCACGCGGCCGCTGTGTCACGCGCTCGATCAGCAGCAGGTACTTGCGGATCAGGTCGCCGGCCTGTGCGCCATGCTGCACCCCCATGGCGTAGGCGCTGCCGGAGACTTGAACGTAGGGGAAGCTGGCGCTGGCAGGCATGGCCGGGTGGGGGCTAGCTCGCCCAGTCTTGGAGAATGGCCGTCACCTCGGCGCGCTCGCTCTCAGGCAGCTCGGAGATCGGCGGGCGCACGGTTGGCGCGCACAGCCCTTGCTGGGCCAGCGCCTCTTTGATGACCGAGACGTTGTTGGCGCTGTTGCGCCGCGCCCGCAGCGCCTCGAACGCCTGCGAGCGCGCCCACAGCCGCAGCGCCTCGGCCTGGTCGCCGGCCTGGAGCGCTGTCAACATGTCCTGCGCCAGCGGCGGGTGCACGTTCGCCATCCCGGAGGTGAAGCCGCGCGCCCCGCCGGCCCAGAAGAACGGCGCCCACAACTCGGCCAGCCCGCACACCCACGCCCAGCGCTCCGGCCCGACGGCCTGCACACAACTGGTGAACAGCAGCAGGTCGGGCACGGCGAACTTGACGCCCGCCACGGTGGGGCAGGCCTCAGCCAGCGCACCCAGGGCGGCGGGGGTCAGGCCGGGGTCGCGCAGGTAAGGCACCAGCGCCACGTCGGGCGCGGCCTCGGCGATCTGCTGGTGATAGGCCACCCAGCCCTCGACCTAGCGGAAGGGATGCACCACCTGATGCACCATCACGGCCTGCGCGCCGGCCTGGTGCGCCTCGCGCGCCGCCTGCCCAGCCGTTACGGCGTCGTGCCCCACGCCGGCCAGCACCAGCGCGCGTCCAGCGGCCGCCTCGACGGTGGCTTCCATGACGCGCCGCGCCTCGTCCAGCGTGAGCGAATAGAACTCGCTGGCGTTGCCGTTGGGCGTGATGACGCTGATGCCCGCCGCCACCAGCCGCTCGATCAGCCGCCGATAGGCGGGGTAGTCAATCGCGCCGTTGCGGTCGAACGGCGTAACGGTGACAACCACCACCGTCGCCAGGGCCTGCTTGACTGCTTCAATTTCCACGCTGACTGCCTCCTGAATGGTTGCCCCTCGGCTCCATTGTACGACCAGACCGGCATTTTCCCACGGCTCGCGCCGGCGCTGAAACTCCCTTCGGTGCCTGTCGATTTTGGCCCTGGCCGAACGACTATTGAGTGTAACCGGCCAAAAGACAGAGAACAGGAGCCTTGCCATGACCTCCCAATCGTTTGCCGCCAAGACCGTCGCTCAATCGCCGCGCACCCGCACGCTGCTGCTGGGCGGGTTGCTGGCCGGGCCGGTGTACGTCGCCGTCGGCCTGCTCGAAATGCTCACGCGCCCCGGCTTCGATATTCGCCGCCACTCGCTCAGCCTGCTCAGCAACGGCGACCTAGGCTGGATTCACATCACATTGTTCATCGTCACCGGCGCGCTGGTGCTGGCCGGGGCCGCCGGTCTGCGGGGAGCACTGCGCGGCGGGCGGGGCGGCACGTGGGCGCCGATCCTGCTGGGCCTGTACGGGCTGGGGCTGATTGGGGCCGGCCTGTTCCGCGCCGACCCGGCCCTAGGCTTCCCGCCCGGCACGCCGGCCGACGCCAATGCTGTCGGCACCTCCGGCCTGCTGCATCTAGTCTGCGGCGCGCTCGGGTTCCTGGGGCTGATCGGCGCGTGCCTGGCGCTGGCGCGGCGCTTCGCCGGCCAGGGCGAGCGCGGCTGGGCCTGGTTCTCGGCCCTGACCGGCATCCTGTTCTTCGCGGCCTTCTTCGGCATCGTGGCCGGCAGCCAGGGTGGCCCCGCCACGGTTACGGTCGTCAACCTGGCGTTCACCGCCGCCGTGGTGCTCAGTTGGGGCTGGCTGTCGGCCGTCGCGGCCCGGCTGCGCGCCGCGCTTACGGCCTAGTTCGGGTAAACTGCTTTACCGCGCTCGTCTCGCCCTGGAGGTCGCCATGAAGAAAGCCACCACCCCCGCTCAGCCTGCCGCCGCCTCTGGCCCGGTTAAGTTCACGGCCAAGCTCAAGCAGACCGGCAAGACCGCCACCGGCGTGCGCGTGCCGGCCAAGGTGGTGGCCGCGCTGGGAACGTCTAAGCGCCCACCCGTGCGCGTGACCATCAAGCACTACACCTACCGCACCAGCATCGCTGTCATGGACGGCGGGTTCATGCTGGGCGTCAACGCGGAGGCGCGCGCGGGGTCAGGGGTGGCCGCCGGAGATGAGATCGAGTTCACGGTTGAGCTCGACACCGCCCCGCGCGAGGTGACCGTGCCGCCGGACTTGCAGGCCGCGCTCAATCAGGCGTCGGTCGCCAAGAAATTTTTCGATGGGCTGTCGTACAGCAACCGCCTGCGCCTGGTGCTGGCCATCGAGGCCGCCAAGGCCGCCGACACCCGCGCGCGCCGCATCGCCAAGATTGTGGCCGGTCTAAAGCTCGGCCAAGCCTGACGGCTGTCGATTTGAGCCCGCGCCGAACGACTATCAGATGTAACCGCTGCCCCCGGCCGAAGCGCACCGCGCCGCTGGGCGCTACCCACTCAGGAGAACCGCCATGCAATTCATCGTGTATGCCACCAGCCCCGCCTCCGAAGCCGCGCCGCCCAATCCTAAGATGATGGCCGAGCTCGGCCAACTGACCACCGAATCGCTGCAGGCCGGCGTGCTCGTCACCACCGGCGCGGTGGCCGGCACCGGCACGCGCCTGCGCCAGGCCGCCGGCGAAGTGACCGTAACCGACGGGCCGTTTGTCGAAGCCAAAGAGTTGATGGGCGGTTTCGCGGTGCTGGAAGTCAAGTCGCTGGAAGAGGCCATTGCGTGGTCGAAGCGCTTCCGCCAGATCGTCGGCGACGGCGAGTCGGAGATCGTCCGCATCTACGGCCCGAACGACTTTCCCGGCGCCTGACGCCCGCCCCGCGCCCGCGCCCGCGCCGGGGGTTCGCGCTGCGGACCCCTGGCGCGGGCGGTCTTGTTTTGCACGCCCCCCTGCCGCTAAACCGTACGTTGGCCGGCCCCGGCCCGCCCCTCAACCGAACGCGTCTGCGCGCTGGTCGAGGCCGCGCTGGCAAAGAAGCGGACTGCCCCGCGCCGCCTAACGCTCGTGCAGGTCGAGCGTTTGCAGCAGCGCGCGCATGTAGCCGAAGCAGAACGCAAAACCCACGTGCGTGGGGGCCTCGCCGCTGACCGTCGGCACGTGGTCGGGCATGAGCATGTACTGGTAGCCCACCTCGTGCAGCACGCGCAGCACCTCACGCATGTCCACGTCGCCCTCGTCCGGAAAAGTCTCCACGAAGTCATCAAAGCCGCCGCGAATGTTGCGCAGGTGCAGGTTGAACAACTTGCCGCGCGTCCCGAAGTAGCGAATGATGTCGTAAATTTCCTCGCGCGGGTTGGTCAGCATCTCGCTGACGGTGCCGACGCAGAAGTTTAGGCCGTGGTAGGGGCTGGGGTGCAGGGTGACAAATTTCTTCAACCCATCCACCGTGCCCAGCACCCGCGCCACGCCGTAGTGGGTGCGCTCGCCCAGGCCGGGGTCTTCGGGGTGGCAGGCCAGCCGCACCTGATACTCCTCCGCCACCGGCACGACCTTGCTCAAGAAGTAGTCAATCCGCTCCCAGCACTCGTCTGCGCCCAGCGGCCCTTGCGCCGCCACGAAGCGCATGGCCGCGTCGTCGCTGTTGTGCGGGTCAAGCCCGTCTGGCCCGGTGAACTTGGCGTACTCGAACGACATCATGCGCTCGCCGCCGCGCCCCAGCCGTTCGGTGGTGCGAAAGTGGCCCAGGAAGGCGCAGTTGTAGCGCGCGCTGTGAATCCCGGCCCGCCCCAGGTGGCGGATCAACTCGCAAATCTGGTCAATCTCCTGGTCGCGCTCGGCCGGCGGCCCGAGGAACACATGCGGCGCTTCGTTGCGCGGCGCGGCGCCCGAGCCGAGCGGCAGCATGATCATGTCGAGTGAGACGCCGCACTCGGCCAGCCGCTCTTTGAAGGCGGTGAGGCTCGCTGTGGTCCAGGTCTGCCACGCGCCGGCCGGGTTGGCCGAGACGTGCTTGACGCCCAACTGCGCCAGCGCCTGGTACTGCGCCCAATTGTCGCCGCCGAGATGCTGTGTGCCGATGACCATGGTTAACTCCTGAGAGGGGTGATGGGGTGCTTGGTGGAGTCTACCACCCACTGCGCCGCGCTACAGCCGCTGCGCCAGGGCGATGCCGAGCGCCGCCGCCGCCAGGCCGAGCACGTTGCTGGCCAGCAGGTTGCCCAGCCCCGCCCACCATTGGCCGGCCAGCAGCAGTTGCACGCTTTCGTAGGTGTAGGTGCTAAAGGTGGTGTACGCGCCCAAGAAGCCGAGGGCGAAGAACAGCCGCCAGCGGTCATCGACCACGAAGCGCTCAGCCGTCAGCGCCAGGAACAGCCCCAACACAAAGCTGCCGCTGACGTTGATGAGCAGCGTGCCGATGGGGAAGCCGGGGCCGTATTTCTGCGTGGCCCAGGTCGCCAGGGCATAGCGCGCGCACGCGCCCAACCCGCCGCCCAACCCGATGATGAGGTACTTATCCATGCGTGCCTCTCTTAGTCGCCATCCGTTGCTTGTGCCGGCTGGCCGTTGCTCCTGCGCTGGTTTCGGGTACCATCTGCTGGCAGACACACGGGGACACGGCAGCATCCAGCCGACACAGTGAAAGGGTGAGGGCAACACATGGAAACCGGCTTGAAAGGCAAGACGGCGCTGATCACGGGCGGCAGCAGCGGCATTGGCAAGGGCATTGCGCTGGCGCTGGCGGCCGAGGGCGTGCACCTGGCGATTGCCAGCCGCCGCCCCGACCCGGCCGCGCTAGACGAGATCGCGGCGCTGGGCGTGCCCGTCACGCGCCTGACCGTCGACGTCAGCCAGGAGGCAGAGGTGGTGGGCATGGTCGCGGACGCCATCAGCGCGCTCGGCCACCTGGACTTCTACATCAACAACGCCGCCTGGACCTGGCACCAGCCGATTACCAGGCTGGACTCGCAGGCCTGGTTCAGCACCCTCAACACCAACCTGTCGGCGGCCATGTGGGCCACGCGCGAGGCCAGCCGCCACATGATCGCGCGCCGCAGCGGCAGCCTCGTCATCATTGGCTCGACCGCGCGCTTCAACCCGGCTTACACCGAGACCGCCTACCGCATCAGCAAGATGGGCCTGCGGATGCTGATGCAGAACCTGGCGCTTGAACTCGCGCCCTATGGCCTGCGCGTGAACATGGTCACGCCCGGCCACTTCGCCACCCGCATGACCGGCGGCATCGCGCCGGAGGTCGAGGCCAAGCTGCGCGACCTGATCCCGGCCCATCGCTTCGGCGAGCCGCTGGAGATCGGCCACGCCGTGGCCTTTCTGCTCTCCGAGCGCCTGAGCGGCTACACCACCGGCGCCGACCTCGTCATTGACGGCGGGCTGACGCTCAATCCGCTGCCGCTGCGCACGGCCGACGAGATCGAGGCGCTGAACCTGTAAAGGCAAGCATCGCGCTATGACCGGCCGTGAGATTCCCCCTAAAGGGTGCTTCGCAATCACCCCGCCAATTGCGCCATGTTGCCACCAGGCACCGAGCGGGGCTTCGGAATGACAGGGAAGAGGGAATGAGTCATCACGCCCGCCATGTGAGACTCGGCGCTCGATACTGCCCGGCCCCAGCTACTGTCATTTCGAACCCCGCCTCAGGCCGTTGGACCTGACGCTCACTTGGGGCGGGTGAGAAATCCCACCCTCCGTCCTCTGCAATTACGCTGTTGTCAAACGTCCGCGCCTATAGCGCCGCCAGCCAGGCGCGCATGGCGACCGGGTCTTCGCCGAACATCAGCGAGCCGGGCACGATGTAGTCGGCCCCGGCCGCGTACATCAGCGGCACGGTGTTGCGCCGAATGCCGCCGTCGGCCTCGATGTCGGTCGAGAGCTGGCGGGCGTCAATGAGCTCGCGCGCCTGCTTGATCTTGCCCGGCACGCCGGGGTCCATCGTCGCGCCCTTGATGCCCAGCGCCGTGCCGATCACGCACAGCGTGTCCAGCGCGTCCCAGTACGGCGCGATCAACTCAAGCGGCTCGTCAATCCGCAGCGCAAAGCCCACCGTCTTGCCGGCCGCCTTCACCTTCTGGATCAGCGCGGCCGGGTCGGGCACGGCGTCGAACGAGAAGATGAAGCGGTCGGCCCCAGCCTCCACGAACGGCTCGATCCACTTGTCGGCCTCGGTCGTCATCAGATGCACTTCAAACGGCACGGCGGTGTGCTTGCGCAGCGCCTTCACCAAATCGGGGAAGAACAGCAGCGCGTTCACATAGTGGCCGTCGGCCACATCCAGGTGGAAGCGTTCGGAATACGGCTCGACCCGCTTGATGTCGGCGGCCAGGTTGGCGAGGTCCGCCGACCAGAGGGAGGTTGCGCATTTGAGCATTGTTGCCAGCCTTTCTGTCTAACGAGCAAAATGATGGTTAAGAAATTCAGTCAGCCGCGCCTGCGTGTCGGCTTGATACTGCGCGCGGCTCACCGACTGCGGCGTTACTTCGTGCCGTTCGGCGCCGGCGATGGCCTCGGCGAGCGTTTCACCATACTTATGCGGGTGGAGGAGATCACGCTGGGTAGTCAGCACCAGTGTGGGCACGTTGATCGTCGCCCACGCCGCCCGGTCACGGTTGGGGGCGTCGTTGGGTATTCGTTCCAGCCGGTCGACGGCCTCGGTCGCGCGCGGGTCATTGAACTGCTTGACCAGCGAGTTGGCCGAGTCGACCGACTGCTGCATCACCGCCGCATAGGCCTCCGACGCCTGAAAGTGCGCCAACCCGTCAGCCGCGCCAAACTTGCGGATGAAGCCGGCCGCCGCGACCAGCCCATTCAGGTTCGGTGGCAGCGGCTGATCGAGCCAGGCCGGGCGCGCGAGCACCAGCGCCCGCGCGCGCGCCGGGTAGCGCAGCGTGAAGTTCAGCGCCACGCCCGCGCCCAGCGACACGCCGCCGATGACGGCTTGGGTGATGCTAAGCAAGTCCAGCAGTGCGCCCAGATCGTCGGCCAGGGTGTCAAAGGTGAGCAGCGCCGGGTCGCTCAGCGGCTGCGTCTCGCCGTGGTCGCGCACGTCCATGGCGATGAAGCGAAAGCCCGGCCCGGGCCGATACAGTTCCTCCGGCTGGTGGACGTTCGCGCCCAGCCCGTGCTGTAAGACCACCGGCAGGCCGCCGCCGCCGCTGTCGAGGTAGTGAAAGCGCAGCCCGGCGTGCTCGAAGATTGGCATGGTTAGTTGGCGCCCATCGCCGCCAGCTTGCCGCGCAGGAAGGCCACGGCTGGGTCCACCTGCGCCTCTTCCAGGCTGTGCAGAATCAGCGCGCCGTCGTAGCCGCTGCCGCGCAGCAGCACCAGGTAGTGGTCGTAGTCTAGCACGCCGGTGCCGGCCGCCTGATGCCCGGCCTCGCCGTCGTGCGCCAGGTCTTTGGCGTGGGCGATGACGATCTCGCCGCCCAGGTGGTCGAAGGCGTCTTGCAGCACCGCCTCTTGGCGCGCCAGGTCGCCGGCGCGAAACAGGTTGGCGGCGTCGAGCACCACCTTCAAGCGCGGCGACTTGACCTCATCCAGCAGGCGGCGGCCCTTGGCGGCAGTGTCGATCACGTTCGCCACCTCCGGCTCGAACGCCAGGGTCAGGTTGTGGGTTTCCGCGATCTCCAGCGCCGGGGTCAGGCAGGCCCGCAGGTCGGCCCAGGCCTCGGGCAAGTCGTTGTCGGGGTGGCGGTTCCACATGTTCTGCGCGTCGCGCGAGCCGGTGCACAGCGTGATGATGCTGGTGCCCAGCCGCCCGCAGGCCGCCGCCATCACCGCCAGCCGCCGCAGTCCGGCCTGCCGTTGCGCCGGGTCGGGGTGGATCATGTTGAACGTGCCGGACAGCGCGGCCATCGTCAGCTGGCGCGCCGCCATCTGCTGGCGGATGTCTTCAATCGTTTCATCGCTGAGGGCGTCCGGCATGGACGGCAGCCCGGCGCAGGCCAGGTTGAACTGCACGCTGTCCAGCCCGTGGGCCTGCACCGCGTCGAGCGTGGCCGCCAGGGTGGGGCGCACAAAGGTCTTGGCGAAGATGCCGATGTTCATGCCAGCCCTCCGCTCACATCGGCCAGCCGCACCGGCTCGCCGCGCGCCACCGACTGGCTGATGGCGACCATCACGCGCACGCCGGCCGTGCCGTCGTCCACGTTCGCGCCCTGCTGCGGCGCGCCGTTGAGGATCGTGTCGGCAAAGCCTTCCACCTGGCGCTTGTAGGTGTGGGCGTCCTCGCCCAGCGGCCGGCGGTAGATGCCGTCTTTGGTCGAGAAGACCTCGACCTCGCTGGTCTTGTGATACCAGGGCAGGTGCACAATGCCGCTGGCGTTGCCGTGCTCGCCTTCGAGCTGAAAGCCCTCGCGCCAGTCGCCGCGCACCGCCACGATCAGATCCAGGTGGCCCACGCTGCCGTCGGTGAAGTCTACGGCGATGTACCAGCAATAAGCGCCATATTTCTCCACCAGGCGCGCGCTCACGCGCTCGATCTCGCCGCCCAGGTAGCGGGCCGTGTCGACCAGGTGGCTGCCGTGGGTCAGTAGGAAGTAGCGGCGCTTGTCGGCCTTGGGGTTGCCCTCCGGCCGCAGCGCCTGTGGGCTGGCCATCGGGATCACTTGCAGGTTGTCGGTCATGGTGTAGCGGTAGATCGAGTCGTGGTACCAGCTCTTGAAGGCCAGCCGCTGGCCGAGCTCGTTCTGCGCGAACTCGTGCACGTAGGCCAGGCCGGGGTCAAAGCGCTTCATGTAGCCCACCTGCAAGGTCAGGCCGCTGGCCCGCACCTGGGCCGCGAGCGCGTCGCACTCCTCGACCGTCACGCCCATCGGCTTCTCGACCAGCACGTGCTTGCCGGCGGCGATGGCCTTTTGCGTCAGCGCCACGTGAAAGGCGTCGGCGGTAGCGATGATGACGGCCTCCAACTGCGGGTCGGCCAGCATGGCGTCGTAGTCGTTGTAGGTCTTCTGC
>JBBRZY010000056.1:0-12517 GCA_038252885.1 Anaerolineales bacterium
CCCTCGCGCCGACCACCGCGCCCACCGACGGCCCCCCCATCCCCACGCTGCCGCCGCCCGCCACCAGCGCCCCAACCGAAGCCCCACTGCTGACGCCGCCGGGCGATCCGTGCACCGACAGCGACGTGAGCCTGGCCGGCGACCTGATGCTCAGCTATACCTCCGGGCGCAGCGATGGCCTGGGCGAATCGATTTATTTGGTGCGGGCCGATGGCACGCAGCCGGCCGAGTTTGTGCAGGGCGCGCTGGCCCCCAGTTGGTCGCCCAACGGGCAGCGGCTGGCCTACCTGACCAGCACCGACGATCCGGCCCGGCCGTATGCGCTGCACCTGATCTTGGACGACGGCAGCGCTGCGCAGGATGTGCCGCTCGACGCGGCCATTGACGCCGACCAGGGCTTGCGTTGGTCGCCAGACGGCCACTACCTGGCGCTGGGCGGCCAGGCCGGCGTGTACGTGGTGGACGCGCACAGCGGCGCAGTGACCAACGTGGCCGGCGATTTGCCGGCGGCCTGGGGGCCGGTGTGGTCGCCCGACAGCACGCGCGTGGCCTTTCAGGCGCCGCTGAACGTGGCGCTGAACAACGAGTACCGCGTCTACACCGCCCTGCCCGACGGCAGCGACCGGGTGCTGGTCGCGTCCGACACACTTAACGACTTTGTGCAGAGTTGGGTGGCAGATGGCAGCGGTCTGATCGTGCGCGCGGGGGCCGACGCGGCCGGGCCGCAGCAGGTCTATCGCGTCAGCACCGACGGGGCCACGCGCGAGCGGCTGTTCGGCGACCAGAGCTACGCCGACCGGCTGGCGCTCTCACCCAACGGGCAGCGGCTGGCCTACCTGGCCTATCAGCTGCATGTGGACGAGGACGGCCTAATCACCGGCCAGACGCAGTGGCTGGTGGTGGCTGAGGCCAACGGGGCCAACCCGCACACGCTGCAGCAGGTGGAGCTGGGCTACGGCGAGGCGGGCCTGAGCGTGCCGTACTGGTCGCCCAATGGCCGTTACCTGGCCTTCAACAGCGCGGTGGCCGAGGCCGACCCCGGCCTGTATGTGATTGATATCTGCACCGACGCGCCCACCAAAGTGGCGGGCGGCGCCAGCGAACTGCTGAGCTGGAAGGCCGGCCCGCCGCTGGCGAACGTGACCCTGGTGGTGGCCTCACCCGCCGCCACCGAGCCGCCCGTCTCGACGACCGATGCGGCCACGCAACTGGCCTGGACGCCGGATGGGCTGACGCTGGCGGCGGCCACGACGGCCGGCGTGCGCTTCTTCGACGCCGCCACTGGGGCGGCCACCACGCTGCTGCCGGCCGCGTCGGCCTGCTGCGGGCTGAGCGCGTTCGGGGCGCAGTACCTGGCCCGCATCACTCCCGGCGGCACGGGCTTAACCGTGGTCGATTGGCAGACACAGCAAGTGGTCTTCGCGCTGTCTGACCAGCCGATCGATCAGATTCAGAGCGTGGCCATCAGCCCCGACGGCACCCGGCTGGCGACCGGCGAGCGCTTCCAGGTGCGGCTGTACGAACTGCCCAGCGGCAATTTGTTGACGCCCACCCTCCAGACCGCCGATGTGGCCGATAGCTACGTGACCGCGCTGGGCTTCACGGCCGACGGCGGCGCGCTGGTGTCGGTGACGCAATGGGAGGGCGCGGTGCACGTGTGGGATGTGGGCACGCTGACGCTGCGGCGCACCTTCCGCATCCCGACGGTAACGGTCTTTACACTCACGCCCGGGGCGCGGCAGGTGGCGGCCGACTATGCCAAACCGGGCTTCGACCTATACGAGCCGGCCACCGGCTTCCTGCTCGGCCGGCATCCCAAGATCATCGGCGCAGGCGGGCCGGGCTTTACGGCCTTCAGCCAAGACAACCGGCGCGTGGCGGTGTGGGGCTTCAAGACCGACAACATCTGGACGATGGCAGTGTGGGACGTGGCCAACGACCGGCTGCTGAACACCTTCAACCTGGACGCGAGCGCGATGCCGACTAACGAGTGGCGCAGCGCGGCCTTCAGCCCGGACGGCGCGCGGCTGGCGGTGAGCGATGCGGCCGGCAACCTCTGGTTGTACGACACCACCACCTGGGCCGAGGCCGGTCACTGGGCGGTGCCCGGCTCGGTGGTGCAGCCGTGAGCGGGTGGCCCGGCCGGCGCGGCGAGGGCTATGTGGTCGTGCAGATTATTCTGCTCGGCCTGATCGCGCTGGCCCCGCTGATAAAGGTAGGCGGTGAGTGGCCCGCGCCGTTGGTCTTTACAATCGCCGGGCTGGTGCTCGGCGCGCTGGGCGGCGGGTTGGCTTTGGCCGGGCTGCTGCACCTGGGCGCGGATAATCTGAGCGCCCTGCCCCAGCCGGTAGCGGGGGCGCACCTGATCGAAAGCGGCATCTACGGCCGCGCGCGCCACCCGATCTACGGCGGGCTGCTGCTGGGCGGGGCCGGCTGGGCGCTGCTGACGCACTCGCTGCTGGCGCTGGCGCTGACGGCGGCGCTGTGGGCGCTGTTCGAGTTCAAGACGCGCCATGAAGAGGCGGCGCTGCGGCGCATGTTCGCCGGCTACGCGGCTTACGCCGGGCGGGTTAAGAAGTTCTGGCCGTATCTTTATTGAAGGAGCCGCAACTATGCCCAAGGCGATTTGGAACGGGGTCGTGCTGGCGGAGAGCCAGCAGACGGTGGTGGTGGAAGGCAATCACTACTTTCCGCCAGACGCGGTGCAGCGCGCGTACTTTCAGCCGAGCGCCACGCACAGCACCTGCCACTGGAAGGGCGAGGCCAGCTATTACTCGGTGGTGGTCGAGGGCCAGACCAACCGCGACGCGGCCTGGTACTACCCCGCCCCGTCCGACGCGGCTAAAGAGATTAAGGACTACGTGGCCTTCTGGCGCGGCGTGAAGGTGGTGGCAGACGAGGCGTAGTCACTTCGATAGCTGGTTGAGGTGGGAGGCTGACGAAGTGGTTTCTTTCAACCCCACCCCCAACCCCCCTGCGGTCCCCCTTCCCCCGCCCCAAAGGGGCGGGAGTAGGGGGACAAAGCATTACAAGGTTAGCAGTCGAGGCGACTAACCAAACAACTTAGACTCTTTTATCTGTCCTGCTTGTCAACCAACACGACACGTCGGAGACGCCTGAGGTGATGGGGGCTAACGCTCGCTCCGCTCGCGGCGCCAACGCTCTTTGTCATCTGACCTCCGTCCGCAACCGCCCGCCGGTCCACCCGTTTTCTTAGCGAAGCATCTCTTTCTCTTTCTTTGCATTGGCCTCTTTGCTCTCAAGGATCATCATGAATAACTCTGACCTTCCCGAAGAGACGCTCGACCCCGACGACTGGGACGCCCTGCGCGCGCTGGGCCACACGATGCTGGATGACATGCTGACCTATTTGCAGACGGTGCGCGAGCGTCCGGTCTGGCAGCCGATGCCAGAGGCGGCGCGGGCGGCTTTGCGCCAGCCCTTGCCGCGCGCGCCGGAGGGCAGCGCGGCGGCCTACGCCGACTTTCAGGCCAACGTGCTGCCCTATCCCTTGGGCAACATTCACCCGCGCTTCTGGGGCTGGGTCATTGGCACCGGCACGCCCTTCGGCATGCTGGCCGAGATGCTGTCGGCGGGCATGAACTCCAACGTGTTCGGCGGCGATCAGGCCCCGCACCATGTGGAGACGCAGGTGATCGATTGGTGCAAGGAACTGCTGGGCTACCCGGCCGACGCCAGCGGCCTGCTGGTCAGCGGCGGCTCGATGGCCAACACGGTCGCGCTGACGGCGGCGCGCAACGCCTGCGCCGGGTTCGATGTGCGCCAGGCCGGGCTGAGCGCCGCGCCCCAGCCGCTGGTAATGTATGGCTCGACGGAGACGCACAGCTCGGTGGCCCGGGCGGCCGAGCTGTTGGGGCTGGGCCAGGCCGGCTGGCGGCGCGTGCCGGTCAACGCCAACTACGAGATCGACCTGGCGGCGTTGGAGGCGATGCTGGCGGCCGATAAGGCGGCCGGGCTGCGGCCATTTTGCGTGTTAGGCAACGCCGGCACGGTGAACACCGGCGCGACCGATGACCTGGCGGCGCTGGCCGACATCGCTGAACGCGAGGACCTGTGGTTCCACGTGGACGGCGCGTTTGGCGCAGTGGCGGCGCTGGCCCCGGCCGTGCAGCCGCGCCTGGCGGCCATGGCGCGGGCCGACTCGCTGGCTTTCGATCTGCACAAGTGGCTGTATATGCCGTACGAGGCCGGCTGCGTGCTGGTGCGCGACCGGGCCGCTCACCGCAACGCCTTCTCGACCACGGCCACCTACCTCAAGCGGGCGGCGCAGGGGTTGGCGACCGGCAACGACTGGTTCAGCGACTACGGCTTGCAGCTCTCGCGTGAGTTCCGGGCGCTGAAGGTCTGGCTGTCGCTCAAGGAGCACGGGGCCGACAAGTACGCGCGGCTGGTGCAGCAGAACATCGCGCAGGCGACGTACCTGGCCGATTTGGTGGATGCGACCCCCAACCTGGAACGGCTGGCCCCCGCCCCGCTCAACATCGTCTGCCTGCGCTACAACCCCGGCGGGCGCGACGAGGCGGCGCTCAACCAACTCAACGAGGCGCTGCTGGTCAAGCTCTACGCGAGTGGCGTGGCCGCGCCGTCGTCCACGGTGCTGGGCGGGCGCTACGCGATCCGTGTGGCAATCACCAACCACCGCAGCCGGCGCGAGGACTTCGACCAATTGGTGGCGGCGGTCGTGGCGCTGGGCGCGGCGTTGTAGCAGACAGGCACTCCAACGCAAAAGGGACCGGGCCACTGAGCGGCCCGATCCCTTTTTTGGTTGTGGTGGCCGGCGGGCGCTAGGACTGCGACTCAGACTCGGGCCGCGCCAGTTGGCCGTAGGCCAGGGCGGTGAAGGTAAGGTAGGCCGAGAGGAAGACCAGCGAGAACAGGGCCGAGAACACAAAGCTCGGCCAGTTGGCCAGCGGGTGGCGCAGGTGGGTGAGCACATCGGTCAACAGCGACAGCGGGTTGGTGAACACATCCCAACTGTTCCAGCGCTGGAAGCGGCCCAGGTAGATGCCGAAGCCGCTGACCGCCAGTACCGCCAGCGCGAACAACCAGCCCAGCACCGGCCCGACGGCGCGGTGCACCAGCATCTGCATTAGGAACAGCGACACCAGCCCCAGCAGCGTGCCGGTCAGCGCGAAGGCGATGACGAGGATCAGGTCGTACCACAGCGGCACGTCGGAGCGGGCGGTGAGGTGCAGGATGTCGGTCAGCAGGTAGGGCGCGTTGGGGAAGAACAGCAGCCAGACGAAGGCGCAGCCGGCCACCATGATCCAGCTCAGCCGCGAGCGGCGCTTGTACAGGTTGTAGGCCGCCAGCGCGCACAGCATCGGCAGCCAGGCCAAGAACAAGTTCCACGAGAAGTAGATGTAGTAGAGGTTGTGGCTGTGGGCAACGCGCACCCCCAGCAGCGCCAGGCACAGGGCGCTGCCGAACATCAACGCGCCCAGGACGGCGAACTGGCGATAGTGTCGGATCGCCGAACGCAGCAGCTTAAACATGTGACCTCATTCTCCGGCCAGGGCGCGCCGGATGGGGGTGGATAACGCTGGGGCAGTATACGCCAGCGAGGCCGGGTGACAAGGCGCACTTGTCATAATGCGGTGCGGCGGCGGCTAGGCGCAGGGGAGCAGGCGGGAAGGACTGGGGTGCTGCGCGCGGGGACTCAGGCTAACCATCACGACGCCGGGAATCTGGCCGAGCCATGTAGCTCCCACGACCCATTCGTGAAATTAGTGTAATTCGTGGCTAACGGTTTTCCCCCGAGTCCCTTGAGGCCCCAGACTTATTCCAGCTTAGTCTTAAGCTCGATCCCGCGTTCGGCGAGTTTGGCGCGCAGCGGTTCGAGGTCTTCGGGGCGCACGCGGGCCAGGGCCAGGCCAGGTTTGGGGGTGAAGGGTTTGAGCAGGCCGGCCAATTCGGGGTCGTCGCTCAACTCGGCCAGCGTGGCGGCGTCGCGCACCTGCACCAGCACCACGCTCTCGGCGGCCGCGTCGCCGTAGTGCTTGGCCCAGGCGCGGATGCGGCGCGCCAGCCCAGCCGCCAGCGGCCCACGATGAACGGCGGACAACTGCGCCAGCACCTCGGATGCGCCCAGGCCGGCCCGCGCCGCGCGCGCGATGCTGACGGCGCTGATCTGATAGGCCGTGTCGCCGGCCGGGTCGGCAAAGGCCGCCAGGCTGCCGTGCAGGTAGAGGTTGGGGCGGCGCGTGAGCAGGTGTACACGGCCGGCCTCGTCGGCGGTGACGGCGTTGGCCGGCACCATAGGGCGGGTGGTGGTGACCGCCAGGCTGCCCTGTTTACCCACCGCCTCGACCACGGCCGGGATGGCAGCCGCGCTCGCCAGGCGCAGCACCTCCGGCGCGGGGCGGCCGGCCACCTGCGCACCGACGGCCGGCGACTCGGCCAGCGCCGCCAGCAGTTCAGCCGGGCCATGCACCAAGCTGACGGCCGGGCGCAAGACGATGCGCTGGTGTTGGGCCTGCCACTCGTCCAGCGTGCGGGCGACGTTGGCCGGCAGGTCGACGCCGGTCTGGGCGCGCAGGAAGGCTTTGATGCGGTCGACATCCCAGCCGGCCTGCTGCCCGGCGTAGACCGTGGCGCGCGAGAGCTGATACTCCACCGCGCGCTCGGCGCTGAGGCGCTCGGCGAAGCGATCGAGCGTGACCAGCGTGCTGTCGTTCACCGGGTCGAGCGCCACGATGTGCAGGTTGGGCTGCACGATCACGCGCCCGCCCTCCACGGGGATCTCCGGCTGCGGGCCGCGACCGAGCACCCACAGGCCAAGCGGCGTCAGGCGATAGGCGCTGGCCGGCCCCTCGGCCTCGGCCGCCCAGCCCAGGTCGGCCAGGCCCAGCCAGAACAGCGGGCCGGCCACCACGCCGCGCAGCAGGTTGGCCTCCACCCGCTCCCAGCCAGCGGCTTCATCTTTGACCATGAACTCAGCCGCGTAGGGGTTGTTGTCGGCGCTATATGGGCCGGGCAGATAGAAATAGCCGTACGGGTTGGGCGCCGGGCGCGGGATCAAGAACTCGTAATCGTTCTCGCGCACAAAGTCGGTCAGCGTGTCGAAGGCCAGCCACTCGGCCGAGGCCGCCTCGGTGACGGCCCGCAGCAGGGCCTGGCGCGCGTGCTGCACGCCGGGCGAGCCGGCCAGGTGGGCGGGCGTGAGCTTGGGCGGGCGCACCTCGGCCGGCAGCAGTACGATCTCGCTAAAGCCGCTGCTGTGCCGCCAAGCATCGAAGCTCAGGCGCACGCGCTCGGCCGCGGCCAGCGCAAAGAAGTCGGCCGGCTCGCGCGCCTCCAGGCGGTTGTCGGCCGTCTGGCGCAGCAGGTCGAGATCGGCCAGCAGCAGGCGCACGAAACGCAGGCGCGGGTGATCGATCTCGCCCTCGCCTTTGCCCAACTCGGCCTTCACCAGCAGGCTGGCGTTCACCTCGCGCAGGGCCGGTTTGTGCGGCTCCTCCTTGGCGGTCAGGGCCAGCGGCTGGCGCTGCACAAAGCTCCAATACAAGTACAGGTCGCGCTGCAGCACGCGCGCCGAGCCGGCCTGCACCGTCTGCACGGCGGCGGCGGGGCCGGCCGCGCGCACTTCCGGCGGCAGTTCGGGCAGCGCCGCCCGCACCCCGGCCGGGATGAAGACCGTGACCGGCATGAGGTCGAGCGTGAACTTGGGCGCGGGGCTGCCGTAGCCAGGGCCGGCAGGCGCGGCCTCGACCGCAAAGAGCAGGCCGCGCAGCGTCAGGCGCGCGACCACATCTTCAAAGAAGCGTGAGTTCTTGGCGCGGGCGTCAACGTGGTGCGGTTTGCTCTGGTCAATCAGATTTTGGCGGCGCAAGTTCTCGCGCAGCGTGCGAATACTGCCCGTACCGCCGCGCCGCAGCAAATGCTCCAGCAGGCCGCGCTCGGCCTTCGACAAATCGGCGTAGGCGCGCTGCACATAGGCCGGGTCGCTGAAGTGCTCGACCAGGCGGCCGATGAGCTCGGGCTTCGACAGGCCACCCGGCTTGGCCAGCTTGTGGAAAGCCAGCATCTGGTTGAGCACGGTGAAGTTGTAGCGGTCGAGCAGCGCGGCGAAAGTGGGGTCGGCGGCCATGGCTAGGCCTCCGTCCGGGGGGTGTAGCCCTTGGCCACCAACTCGGCGCGCCACTCGGCCAGGCCCTCCGGCCGCACGGCGATCAGGCGCGGCGAGAAGCGGTAGAGCAGCAGGCGAGCCAGCGAGGTCGCAGCCAACAGCTCGGTCAGCGCGTAGTCGTCGGCCAACTCCACCAGCGCCAGCGAGCTATAAATCTGCACCTCGCCGAAGCGGGCCTCCCACTCGCGCAGGCGGGCGGCCAGCGCGGGCGGCACGGGTTGGCCGGCGGCCTGGGCCAACTCGGCTAGCAGGCGCTCGCTCTCCCAGCCAGCCAGGAAGGCGGCGCTGACACTGGCCGCGGTGAGGGTGTAATCCAACTGGCCGGCGGGGCCAACCTGCACCTGGCCCAGCATCCCCAACAGGCCCACCAACTCTGGCCCGGCGCCCAGCGGCTGCAGGCGCAGCCCACCGTCGGGCAGAAAGGTCAGGCGCGGGCTGTCGACGGCTACCGGTGGGGCCGAGAGTTCCGGCTGCTGGAACATGACGTACGCGCCGAGTTCGGTCAGGCGGAAAGCCGCCAGCATGTCGTGCTGATAGCCCAAGTCCACCGCGCCCTGCCAATGCAGCGGCCCGGAAAGCATGGCCCCGACGTATGCGCCGTAGAAATCGCGCCAGGCCGGCAGGCGGGCCGCGTCGAGCGGCTGGCCCTCCAAATAGGCGCTGATGGGCGCCTGCATGAACCAAAACGCGCCTTGCGGGTTGAGAGTAAACGCGCGCTCAACCAGCCCGGCCACATCGATCCACGCGCCGGCCGGGGCGCGGCGCAGCAACATCAGCAAGTTGGAGCGAAAGTGTGCGAGGTCGCGCAGCAGGCTGAGCAGGTTGTAGCTGACGTGCAGGTTGCCGGGGTGGGCCAACAGCAGCCCCTTGCGGCGGGTGGCCGCCAGGTCAAACTCGGTCCAGGTGGCACAGTTGACGTAGGCGACGAACAGCGGCATCACGTGGACCAGTGGGTGCTGGCCCAGCGCGCCGACAAAGACGGCCGGGTCCACTTGGGGCGCGGCGCCCGGCGTGAGCTGCACGTAGCCACGCCCCACGAGCAGGTGCAGCGCAAAGTCGAGCACTTCGGGCGGGGCGGCCAACTGCCGGCTGAGGGCGGTGCGCGCCTCATCGGTCAGCGGCGGCTGGACGGGTGGCACGCTGAAGGCATAGCGGTTGACGGACTGCTGCGGCGACTTCTGGCGCAAGATCGCCTCAAGCTCGCCGGGGAAGTAGGGCCAGCCGCGCGCCAGGTTGGGCAGCTTGGCCTCCAGCGGGTGTGGGGTGGGCGCGGGCCGGGCGCGCAGGGTGGCGGCCTCGCTGTGCAGCGCCAGCAGCAGCCGCGTGGTCAGCGTGGCAAAGTCGAGCGCGGGCGGGGCGGCCACCACGCGCAGCTTGCGCTCGTCGGCGAAGGCCGGCAGCACGGCCGGGTCGGGCGGCAGGTAGGGCGTGAGGTCTTTGAGCCACTTGAGATAACCATAAGGCGTGCTCGACAGCAGACCGGCCTCGGTCAGCTCTTGCAGCGCGGCCGGCAGTTTGGCCACCAGTTGGGGGTAGACCGTCCCCACGGCCGCACTCAACTGGTGGGTCAAGACGCCCAACTCGCCAGTGACGAACGGCAGCACGGCCAGCACCAGGCGCGCGGTCGGCGACAGGCTGGGCCAAACTTCGGCCAAAGCTTCTGGGCGGCTGAGGGCAGTGACCAGGGCGTCTAGCACCGCATCGCGCTTGGTGCCGGTGACCGACACACTGCGCCGCTGGGCGATCTGCCGCATTTGGTTGAGGTTCAGCGGCTCGAGCACTTCGCGCAACTGCGCCGGGCGGATCGGCGGCTGGAGGGCGCTGACCACGGCCCGCAGCTCGCCGGTGGGCGTGCGCGTGGTGGTGACGACGGGCAGCGCCTCACCGGCGGGGGTGGTCAGCAGCCGCCCGCCCACTGCGGCCCCGGCCTCGCCCAGCAGGTCTAACAACTCCTCCGGCTCGAGCACGCCATCTAAGACTCCAAAGAAGAGGTCGAGGGCAAAGTCCTCGTCCGTCTCCATAAAGGAGTTGGGCAACCGCGCCCAGGACAGCGAGGCCGCGTTGGAGTGCTGGCACTTGGCCGTTTCAGCGAAGTCTTCGCAAGTGCATTCGATCAGGAACGGCGTGCCGGGTTCAGAGAAGGCCACCTGGGTCGGCGCGTCTTCGGCGGCGTCCCAGCGCGTGACCAGCACGCCGTTGGCGAACCGGCGGCGCTCGGTGGGAAAGCCCAGCTCTAGATCGCGCGCGGCGACGTTGAAGGCCACGGTTTTGATGAGACGGCGCAGGTCGGCTTCGGTGAGGGTCGGGTACTGAATTCGCCGGGGCATAGGGGCTTAGGCGGCGGGCGCGGGCGGCAGGGCCAGCGGCGGCGCGGGGTCGATCACGCGCGCCTCGGCCGCCAGGGTGGCAGGCTGAAAGTCGGCCAACTCGGCTTCATACAGAATGTCGTAGTGGTAGCCCTGCTCGGTGAGGAAGAGTTGGCGGTTGGCGGCGAAATCTTGGTCGCGGGTCTCGCGCGTGACGAGCGAGTAGAAATGGGCCAGCAGGCCGTTGCGCTTGGGGCGCAGGATGCGGCCCAGGCGCTGGGCCTCCTCCTGGCGCGAGCCGAACGTGCCGGAGACCTGGATCAGCACGTTGGCGTCGGGCAGGTCGACGGCGAAGTTGGCGACCTTGGAGACCACCAGGCAGGTGATCGCGCCAGTGCGGAAGGCGGCGAAGAGCTTTTCGCGCTCGGGCACTTTGGTCTGGCCGGTGATGAGCGGCGCGCCCAGGCGCTCGGCGATGCGCTCAAGCTGGTCGATGTACTGGCCGATGATGAGGATGTTGTCGTGCCGGTGCTTGGCCACCAAAATTTCGAGCGCGCGCAGCTTGACCGGGTTCTCGGCCGAGAAGCGATACTTCTCACGGTCGTCGACCAGCGCGTATTCCATCCGCTTGTCGTCGGGCAGGTTGAGGCGAATTTCGTGGCACTCGGCCGTAGCGATCCAGCCCTGCTTTTCGAGCAGCTTCCAGGGCACGTCGAACTTCTTGGGGCCGATGAGCGAGAAGACGTCTTTCTCGTGGCCGTCCTCGCGCACCAGCGTGGCGGTCAGGCCCAGGCGGCGGCGCGCTTGCAGGTCGGCGGTGATGCGGAAGACCGGCGCAGGCAGCAGGTGGACCTCGTCGTAAATGATCAGGCCCCAGTCCTCGCGGTCGAAGATGCCAAAGTGCGGGTAGGCCTGGCTCTTGCGTGAGCGGTAACTGATGATCTGGTAAGTGGCGATGGTAACCGGGCGGATTTCTTTTTCCAGCCCAGAGTATTCGCCGATGAGATCGGGCGTGAGGGTGGTCTTGTCGAGCAACTCGCTCATCCACTGGCGCGCGGCCACGGTGGAGGGCGTGAGGATCAGGGTGGCGGTTTGCAGCGCGGCCATCACGCCCATGCCCACCAATGTTTTGCCCGCGCCGCAGGGCAGCACGATGACGCCACTGCCGCCGCTGGCCGCGCCGCCGGCGTGGAAGACCTGCACGGCGGCCTGCTGATACTGGCGCAGCGCGAACGGGTCGCCGGCCAGCGCGGTGTGGCGCAGGGCCAGCGGCAGGTGGCGGCCCTCGGTGTAGCCGGCCTCATCTTGGGCGGGGTAGCCCACGCCCACCAGCGCCTGCTTGAGGCGGCCGCGGTCGGCCAGGTCAACCAGCAAGGTGTAGGCGTCGGGCTGGGCGCGCACCAGCGGCGCGATGAGCTTGTGGCGCGACAACTCGGCGATGAGGGCGTCGTCTTCAGACGAGACCACCAGCGCGTCGGCCTGGCGCGTGAGGCGCACGCGGCCGTAACGCCCGACCTGCTCGATGATCTCAACCCGCACATTGCTGGGCAGGTCGTACTTGGCATACATCTCCAGCGCGCTGAGGATGTCGGTGGCGGTCAGGCCGGAGGCGGCGGCGTTCCATAGCGAGAGCGGCGTCAGGCGGTAGGTGTGCAGATACTCCGGGCTTTTTTCAAGCTCGGCGAAGGGAGCCAGGGCGTCGCGCGCGGCTTCGTAGAGGTCGTTTTGGACCTCCAGCAAGACGGTGCGATCAGACTGGACGACGACGGGGTTAAGTGGGTTAAATGGCATACGGCGATTGTCAACAATAAATCGTGGGGTGAATGATAGCCCATAGAGGGGCGGACTTCAAGGGCGAGGATTCGGGGGGGAGCATTTCAGTCTGGGGGCCAATTTTGTAAAAGGCCAGGTAGCCGGCAACGTCGAGACAGGTTCTCACCGCAATTTGCGGTTGTGATACTTTGTATCTGACCGAAGGAAATTTTTACCAGGGGTAGGTGGGCAAGCCCACCCACCCCTGGTAAAAATTTCTGACTGGCCCAAAACGGCAGCGGCCCTCAGG